>VXOP01000186.1 GCA_009839975.1 Candidatus Poribacteria bacterium | reverse complement strand
GTTCTAAATCTTGAGGCGAAACCAAATGACCGAAATCTGTTAGGAGGAACTTCTGCTGAATCGGAAAAAGAGGACGGTAGTGGTGAAGAAGCAAATACGGATTTAGGTAATGATGGAGACTACACGCAGTGGAATCTACCTGAGAACGCAAAAGCTCGCCTTGGAAAAGGAAGCATAAAAGGTATGAGTGTTTCACCGGATAATACGCAAATTGCTGTGGCAAGTGCTACCGGTGTATGGATTTACGATGCTCATACTGGTGAAGAACGCACCTTACTTAATGATCATATAACACCAACCGCAAAGGTCACGTTTTCACCAGATGGGAAACTCTTAGCAACCGGAAGTGGCAACAGAATCATCATCTGGAATACAGGTACAGGCACGCTAATTAGGTCTTTCAAAAGAAAAGAAGCAGTAATATACACACTCAAAATTACTGACGATAATAAATCCCTCATCTGTGAAGGGTACGGTTCAATTGAATTATGGAATATTTCTACCGGAGAAAAAAAGGAATTCATGTACAATTCCTCTGAAGGATTTAATGCAAGAATAGGCGAAATATTAGGACGGAGGGTTTCAGCCATAGATTTACACATCAATAAAAAAACAAACGAAAGCATCTGGGCAGTCGGAAATGAGAAAGGTGAAATTCGATTGGAAGATGCCTATACCGGACGACTCTGGAAAAAACTACGAGGTCGTACTGGTCGAGATGATGATGTTTACCAGTTAGCATTCTCGCCAGATGGCAACCTGCTTGTTTCTAATACCTACGAAAAGCCGCTACATTTATGGGATGTAGCATCTGGAAAATTAATAAAAACCTTGACCCAAGACCCAAGCTTGAATGGTATCCTTGAGTTTTCTAATGATGGAAAGACTTTAGCCTGTCAGGAATCGTCTGATAAGGTTGAACTATGGGATGTTGACACTCAAACACGACGGGTTGTGCTTGATGAAATAGAGGCATTGGCATTTTCGCCAGATTCAAAGACGGTTGCGGGGACGAACTACAAAGGTGAAATCAAAGTTTGGGATATTAACACTGGAGACGAATTGTCTTCCTTTAATACGAAACATATACAAAGTCTTGGTCCATTAACATATTCATCAGATACTAATACTTTGGTTAGTAGACACGGAAAAACAATAAGGGTATGGGATACGTTCAACTATACACAATTATCTGATCGTATAAGATTTGATTTTCGTTCCGCTGCCTTTGTATTTTCGCCTAAAGACAGGACAATAACCAGTGCAGAACGTTTTACATATTTCAAAATAAAAGGACTTAAGACTGCTTATGAGGAGAATTTATCAAGCAAATTGAGTGTGTTGAAAACAGATAGTGAGGATGAACTTCAGCAACTCCCAGTTGAATCCCGCGGAAGAGAGGGACAGGACCCAGGTAAGAGATATGGTCGTTATTCTTCTGGATCGAATGGTGTAGTCGATTTTTCTAATAACGGTTACATGCTGGCTGCTGTCCTAAATGTAGATCGGGCAACCAAGCATTACCGATTTACAATCCACCTATGGGCAATTCCTTTCAAGAAATCTCATGCCATTCTCAAAGGACATACGGATAGGATTAACACAATAGTTTTAACGCCAGACGGTAAAACGCTTGCAAGCGGAAGTGACGATGGAACGATACGAATCTGGGATACAAGCACTGGTAACCAACTAATAAGTCTTCCATCTGACAAAACCCGCGTTTTGGCAATTTCTGTTGATGGTAAAATCCTGGCAAGCAGCAATTTTAATAATAGTATTAATAATATAAAACTGTGGGATATCTCTACTGGCACACAACTAAAGACCCTTAAAGTGGAAAATGAATCCTCCGTAACCGAATTGGCAATTTCGCCTGATGGGAAAACCTTTATGAGTGGACATCATGATGGAATAATCCAGTTGTGGGATATCGCCACCGGAAACAAGTTGTCTGCCTTACGAGGACATACAGGTTCGGTTAGTTCGTTGCTGTTTTCTTCGGACGGTAAAACCCTTGCAAGCGGTAGCAGTGATAGTGCAATGTTTCTCTGGAATCTCACACCCACAACTAACACTAGGCAAAATAAGCAATAGGTTAACCTGACTGAATTCTTAAGGTGTCCAATGAAAAACGAAGATGTTGAACTCATACACCAATTCCTATCGGGTAATGAAAACGCTTTTGTCAGCTTAGTGCGAAAGTACCAAAAGCAGGTGCATGCACTCGCTTGGCGGAAAATAGGTGATTTCCACATTGCTGAAGAAATCACACAAGACACCTTCCTCAAAGTCTATCAGAAGTTATCTACATTGAAAAACCCAAAACAATTTTCTGGATGGCTTTATGTTATTGCCACTAACCAATGCCGCGGATGGCTGCGAAAGAAAAAGATAGAAACCGAATCGTTAGATGAAACGGAGTTCATAGACGAAACAGCGTATTCACGATATGTCGCCGAAGAACAAGCAAGAGTAAACGTTGAGGCACAACGCGAAGTGGTAAAGAAACTACTTTCAAAACTCAAAGAGAGTGAACGCACAGTCATCACACTCCACTATTTTGGCGAAATGACGATTGAAGAGATCAGCAGATTCTTAGGTGTATCTGCAAGTGCCATAAAACTCCGTCTGCACCGAGCAAGAAAAAGGTTACAAAAGGAGGAACCGATGATTAGGGAAGCAATTAGCAACTTCCAACTATCACCAAACCTTACCGATAACATCATGCCAAAGATAGAACGTATCAGACCCGCTGCACCATCTTCCGGTAGCAAACCCATTATGCCTTGGGTGATAGGCGCGTCAAGTATCGCTCTAATCGTGTTGATTCTTGGAATAGGCAGCCAATACTTAGCGCATTTCCAACAACCCTATAGTTTAGAGGCACAATCTGAGATGGCAGTAGAACTGATGGATGCACCTATTGTTCTAAATCTTGAGGCGAAACCAAATGACCGAAATCTGTTAGGAGGAACTTCTGATGAATCGGAAAAAGGGGATGGTAGTGGTGAAGAAGCAAATACGGATTCAGATAATGATGGAGACTACACACAGTGGAACCTACCGGAGAACGCAAAAGCTCGTCTTGGAAAAGGAAGTATTACTGGTAATGTAGTCTATTCTCCAGATGGAACACGTTTGGCAGTTGCAAGTTCTATTGGGATTTGGATATATGATGCACATATTGAAGCAGAACTCGATTTTTTCAGTTCAGCGCGTTCAATTGTCCAAGATAAACTTGATGGAGAACTTATCTTACCAAGTGGACATAATCATCATATCGGTTGTATAGAATTCAGTCCTGATGGGAGGATACTTGCGAGTGGAGGTTGGGACCATACAATAGTTCTATGGGATGCTATCACAGGACAACAGAAAACGGTACTTAAAGATAACAATTTCAATGCTATGGGTGGGGATGTTAGATGTTTGAGTTTCAGTTCAGATGGTAAAATACTTGCAAGTGG
The DNA here is from genome assembly GCA_009839975.1 of Candidatus Poribacteria bacterium. Taxonomy (GTDB): domain Bacteria; phylum Poribacteria; class WGA-4E; order WGA-4E; family WGA-3G; genus MSPOR6. The sequence goes on along the minus strand of VXOP01000186.1, from coordinate 24,403 downwards.
ACATGGAGATGGTAATATTAGGTTGTGGGATGTAAAAACTGCTAAACAGAAGAAACTGCTTGTTGGACATTCGAGTCATGTATACTGTATGAGTTTCAGTCCTACTGATAAGAAAATACTTGTTAGCGGGAGTAGTGACGAATTGTGGGTATGGAATGTGACAACAGGAAAACATCAATCCATTTATATAGATCCTGTTATTTTTAGAGTTGAGACTGATGGTAGTAAAATCTACGAGTGGCCAGCCGTTTTCGCTTTAAGTTTTAGTTCTGATGGAAAAACTCTTGCCACTGGACACCGAGATTCTACGGTTCGGTTATGGAATATTGAAACAATGAAAGTAAAAACTATTTTAAAAGGGCATACAGATTTTGTCAATAGTGTCCGATTCAGTCCGGATGGCAAAACGCTCATTAGTGGTAGTTGGGATAAGACAGTTCGAGTGTGGGATGTTACGACAGGAGAACATAAAACAACACTCACAGGACATACAAGGGATATCAACAGTGTCGCATTCTCATCCGATGGTAGGACAATCGCTAGCAATGATGATGGCAATACAGTTCGTTTATGGGATGCTACTACAGGAAGACACAAATCCATTCTGAAAGGTTACACACCACATATCACAGCTATTGCGTATTCACCAGATGGAACTGTGATCGCAAGTGCGGGGTCTGATGGGACGGTAAGATTATGGGATTCCACTTCAAGAAAACAGAAAAATATGCTAAAAGGACATGATGAAAGCGTTAACGATGTTAGTTTTAGTCCTGATGGCAAAATACTCCTTAGCGGTAGTGATGATAACATGCTGTGTCTATGGAATGTTAAGACAGGAAAACTCATAAAAAAAATCGTAGGACACACAGATAAGGTTACCAGTGTTAGCTTCAATGGACAGAAAATCGCAAGTGCAAGCGATGATCAAATTTGGATCTGGGATGCTGCTACCGGACAACATGAAAGAACACTTATTGGACATACAGGAATCGTCTCAAATATTCGATTTAGTCCGGATGGTAAAATACTTGCAAGTGGAAGCCGGAGCAAAACAGCATACGCTGCAGATAATTCTGTGCTGCTTTGGAATGTAGAGACAGGTAAACAAGTAGCAAGAATGGATGGATATCCTCAAGGTATTAACGATTTGAGTTTCAGTCCTGATGGTAAAGTCCTTGCTGGGGCAAGTAGGATGGCAAATAGAAGGCAATATATCTACTTGTGGAATACAACTACAAGCGAACTTAAAACCCTTCCAATTGACCAACGGATCTTTAATCTGTATCCGGACGGTAAGAAAACACACTCAGATCCTGTATGTCTATCTGTTGACTTCAGTCCTAATGACAAAATACTCGTTAGCGGCCATAGTGATGAAACAGTGAGGGTATGGGACTTAGTTACAGAACAGCAAGTAGCAGTTTTTGTCGGTCATATCTATAGTCCGAAGAGCATTAGATTTAGTCCAGATGGTAAAACACTTGCAAGTGCCAGCTCCGATGGTTCTATACTTCTTTGGGACCTTCCATCTATGACTAACACTAAACAACATTCTCGGTAGGCTGTCCTAACTTCACCAACGCTGCGATGTCAGGTTTGTCAGTTGACAAAGAAGCAAAACTGCCATCACAGATAGCACGTCGAACCCCACGCATCAGACTGACATAGAAATGCAGGTTATGCAGTGTGTGCAGCTGCGAACCGAGAATCTCATTCTCAATATGTAAGTGGCGCAAATAGGCACGTGTAAAGTTCTGGCACGTATAACAACGACACGCCGGGTCCAGAGGACTAAAATCACGCGTATACTTAGCATTCTTAATGCGGACAATGCCTTCAGATGTAAACAGCGAACCGTTGCGCGCATTCCGAGTCGGCATCACACAATCAAACATATCAATACCACAGCGCACGCCATACACCAAATCCTCTGGTGTACCAACACCCATCAAGTAACGCGGCTTATCCTCAGGCAGCAACGGCGCAGTAAATGCCAACATATCATACATCAAATCCTTATCCTCACCAACGCTTAACCCACCGATGGCATATCCCGAAAAACCAATTGAAACTGTTCCCTCAACACTTGCCTGACGCAGATCGCGCGCCATCCCACCCTGTACAATCCCGAATAACAGTTGTTGCGGGTTCTGATGTGCATTCTTACTCCGTTCCGCCCAACGTAAGGTCATCTCCATAGAATCCTTGAGATACGTATAATCATTCGGTAGAGCAGGACACTCGTCAAAAATCATGATAACATCCGCCCCAAGGGCATTCTGGATCTCAATGGAACGTTCAGGACTGATAAACCTTTCCGTACCATCTATCGGAGAACGGAACGAGACCCCCTCCTCCGTTATTTTTCGAAGCGGACCGAGACTAAAGACCTGAAAACCACCACTATCAGTTAATATCGGTTTATCCCATCCCATAAACTGATGTAAACCACCCGCTTCTTTAACAACTTCATGTCCAGGACGGAGATACAGATGGTAGGTATTTGCGAGGATGATCTCCGCGTTAATCTGATCGGATAACGTCTGCGGGGTGCAAGCCTTCACAGTGCCGCGAGTGCCAACAGGCATAAAGACAGGTGTATTAACAACACCGTGTACAGTCCGCAGTTCACCAACCCGCGCTTCTGTTTCGTCATCTTTATGGATAAGCGTATAAGTTTCTTGTACATCTTTCATTGTCAATATTTTATCACATCTCTTATTCTATATGTGAGGAATTCGCTCATATTGTTGTTATCCGAATGGTATTGGGTTCTAACAAAACGCTTGACATCCTCATCGAATTACGTTATTCTTTACGATAAAGATAGGATGACAGGAGACAAATTGCAGACAGATACTAAGATAGCAGATATAGAAGAAATACGCACACTGTTTAATTCGAAAGTAGGACATTTTGCAGACAAAAGCGCAAGGTGGTTATTCAAAAAAACGGAACATCTACACGGGTTAGTCCTGATCCTTGCCAATGAACTGGCAGAACATCTTGACTTCACTAAAGCAAGGATAGAAAATAGGAGTATTGTTGATGACACCTTGCGAGATTTAGTTGCTGATATGGTGTTTACTGTGCCATTTCGGGAGACAACCGAAGCAGACGAACTCACTATCTATATCCTCATAGAGCATCAATCTACCGTTGACCATCTGATGGGATACCGGTTGTTGTCCTATATGTGCCAAATATGGCATGGGCAGCTGACAGAACAAAAAAATGCTAAGATACCGAGAAGCAAATGGCGTTTGCGTCCCATCCTTCCCATTGTCTTTCATACAGGGACACAGCAATGGAAGATACCGATATCACTTTCCGCTGTAATGGATATACCCGAGTCGATGGCACCTTTTGTCCCAACTTTTGAGACACTATATCTCGGCGTGAAGAATGAAAACATCGAAAAGTTCACTGAAGTTGATCACCCTTTCGGATGTCTAATGACAGTCTTGCAACAAGAAAACGCTGATGAAACATCAATGCATGAGGCATTGGCAGCAGCACTAACATATTTGCAGACGTTAGCATCTGAAAATCCTGAACTACACAACCACGCAATACTATATTTATATTTTATTGTATTTTTTAAACGTCCCGCAGCAGAACAAGCACAATTGAGGCAACTCATACAATCTCAAACGCATGATAAGGAGGTACAAAATATCATCATGACAGGCGCAGAAGCTCTTATACAACAAGGTGAGATACGCGGCAAGATACAAGCCAAACGGGAGGATCTATTGAAACTACTTGACATACGCATCGGTGCTGTGCCTGATACGGTTATCCAGAGAATCTCAAGGATGAGGAGTCTTTCTCGTCTTGACACGCTTTTAGAACAGGTCGCAACCGCACAAACACTTGATGATATTGAGTGGCAGTGAGGAAACTTCGAAATTGAAAAAGCTAACACATGATAGGTGGAGAGGACTACACAGGGAATCATACAGCATGATGGACGCGCATCCTGTATGATTCCCCGTAATTTATTCAGTGGTGGTGAAAACCGCTTCAATAAGCAAAGTGGAAAAGTTAATACCAAAAACATTACAGACGTCGAAATTCTAAAGCATTGTTTTTGATCTCTATACAAATATATGCTAAAATAACACAAAACTCTTGTGAGGATACAAATAGATGGAATGTATCTTTTGTGCAATCGTTGAGGGAAAAATCCCTTCAGCAAAAGTATATGAAAACGAACACGTATTTGCATTTATGGACATTGCACCAGCGAATCCTGGACATCTCCTGGTTATACCCAAACAACACTACCGAAACATCTTTGATATGCCAGCAGATGTAGGTAGCAAAATAATGGAGGCAGCAATACCGCTTGCAGCAGCTATACGAGAAACATTAAATCCAGACGGTCTCAACCTATTCCAATCAAACGAACCCGCTGCATTTCAGACAGTTTTTCACTTTCATCTGCACCTCATTCCAAGATGGGAAGGAGACCCGTTAAGACTCCCGTGGCGACCAAGTGAAGGGAATATTGACGAAATAAACAACATCGCATCTAAAATTAGTAAGGCATTGTAGGAGCGATCTCCGAATCGCGATCTTTCCTGTAGGAGCGATCTCCGAATCGCGACAAACGCCTTGATAGCATTGTAGGTCGGTGTAGAGCATCAGCGAAACCCGACAAGTATGCTAATACACCGATATAAAAACAGTTTAAGAGAGAACCAAATGAACGTCTTGATTACCTCAGCAGCTTCAGAATTGGCACGCAGATTAGCAACTGCCACATCTGAATCACATACAGTCTGTCTAACAGAACTTGAACATGTTGACACAAACTTTGAATTTGTCCAGAGCGAATTGGGACACGACGAGTCAACAAACGAATTAGTAAAAGGCATTGATACCATTGTCCATATCGCAGAAATACCTCCCAACTTGATAGCAAATTCCGACCAACCAGAAAACTTTGAGATTGATTATCAGACGCGATGCACTTATAACCTATTAACAGCTGCAGTCGCAGAAGGTGTGAAACACTTCATCTATGCCAGCACACTACGTTTGTTTGAACAACACGGTGAGGAGTGGACAGTAAAGGAAAACTGGAGACCGCGTCCCAGTGTAGATAGTTTTGTCCTCTCAAAACATCTCGGTGAATTCACCTGTAGAGAATTCGCAAGAGAACGCAAAATCAACGTAACATGCCTCAGACTTGGCGCAATTGTTACGGACGATGCAGCAGCGGATGCAGTGTTCAACACCATGTCCCTTGGCATAGAAGACGCAGTCGCAGCATTCCAAGGCGCAATTCAAGCACCATCAAGATGGGGTATCTTTCACATTCAATCAGAGTTTCCCGGCTCACGTTTCATCATTGATAAAGCAAAGGGACACCTGAAATTCAGTCCACAATTTGTGCCACCGACTCAACCATAACAGGTACATCAGTGGGATAAACAAAATATTCAAGGAACAACAATGAAAGTGCTTATTTTAGGCGGAAACGGATACCTCGGACCGCATGTTGTCAAAGCATTAGAACCCTATTATAGTTTACGTGTAACTGACATCAACGATATTGATACAAAACATGAATCTATGCATATAGATGTCGGTTCATTAGATCAGGTCATGAAAGCAGCTAAGGGAATGGACACGATAATCAACTGTTCAGTGCTACGTCATGACCGTCAGTTAGCTTTTGATGTTAGTACCCGTGGTTGCTACAACATGATGCGTGCTGCTGTTGAACACGGTATCAAACGTATCATCAATACAGGACCACACTTCACCATCCAAGGTGAAAGCTACACCTCCTACGACTATGAAATCAATCCAGATGTCCCACCACATACCAGCACAGGACTTTATCCACTAACGAAAGGTCTGGGACAGGAAATCTGTAAAGTCTTTACGGAGCATTACGACATCTATGTTCTCTGCTATTTGTTCCTCAGCTTCCAAAAACTGGATTATGATAGAAAAGGTACAGACCTAAACCCTTTTTCTGTAAGTTGGCGGGATGCAGGAGAAGCGTTTCGGTTAGGATTAGAAATTGATCTTGAAGAACTCCCATCAAAATGTGAGATATTCAACATCTTCGCGGATTTACCGCATCAGCAGTTCTCAAATGCAAAGACAAAACGGATTTTAGGTTTTCAACCAAAAGATAACTTTGAATGGATGTGGCATAAAAAGAAAGATTGATATGGAAACTAAACTCTTTGCACACCGTGGCGGGGACGCGCCCCCGAAAATACACTCGCATCGTTTAAACAAGCACTCACTGATGGGGCAGATGGATTTGAAGTTGATGTCTGTCTAACGCAAGACAAAGAACCCGTACTAATTCACGTTGATTTCAATCGTAGTGATATACGAATAGCGACCGGATGCACGACACCTCTCAATCAACTAAAATGGAAAGACGTTGAAAAAATCAATATGTTAAACTCTCAGGAACCTGTCCCACACCTTGATGACGCGCTCAGGTTTGCAAAAGAAAATCAGTTCCCCTGCTTTGTTGAACCAAAAACCGATACACCCGAAATCCTGCCAATTATCATAGAGCGAATCCATCACTTTGAGGTCGTCCACCTTGTCAGCATCCTTACGTTTTACCGTTGGAAACATCTACTCGTTGAAGCGAAACGATTAGAACCGAGACTCACAACCAGTGCAATTCTGATTAACCCGATGGCAAACTTCCTAAAAGCAGCAACCGAGATAAATGTCAACCGTATCATCCTCGGCTGGGATAGATTCAATCATTTCGCTCTATACAATTCACTGACAAGGTCTATCCCACGCCAAGTGAGGGAACTACAAACCAACGGATTTATCGTAGACGCGGGTTTTATTCTCGCTTACAAGGATGTAGCGTGGTCAATTAAGAACAACATTGAAGGTCTATGGGTAGACGACGTGCCTTATATCAGAGATTTTGTAAAACAGTTTATCAATGATACTCAAACGTAGGAACGAGGTCTCCTCGTCCGTTATAAAAAAATGAACGTCACTATCTGTAATCCACTTCTCAGAACACCGCTCTCACTAATTGTTGACGATTCGTGTCCTGTCATCAATCTCACCTACTACTGGATACAACAAAGACACGCATGGAAAGCGAAACATCAACCAAACACCCCTCCGCAACGATGGGAGGGTGATGCAACACAGCATAAGAAAATGCCAAACACAATTCCCGCAGATTTCGCATGGGAGTGGGCTGAATGGTGTTGGGAAAACGGCGTGAAAGGCAAATTCAGTCTCATTCCATATCCTGCGGGGATAGGGCGTGTAGATGAAGGATTTCCAAAGTTTCCTAAGCATGAATATCAGTCATGGTTACGAATTTATCGCGAAATCATTTGGCCCAACTTCGACTTAACACCTGAGATGTTGACCCACACCGCTGTTGTTGATCTGGAAACATTATCACTGACAGATGAATGGGAACAGGTCGAATGGGTTGACCCACCAGTTGATAATCGGTTGACAGATTATATTATCACTGCAATGGAAATGCTTAATAATGTCGGTATCCCGTGTGAAGGTGTGACGAGCCCCGGTGCATTCGGAAAACGACAAGAGGCTGCTTACGCAAGAGCCGTTTTAACCGCATCACAGGAAGTGAACAACGACCCGCGTCCCTTCTATTTTCTCTGGCTTAAACATGATGAACTTCCAGATGTGCCTATCTACCATGTTGAAAAGGAGAAAGGGATCGCAATCGCAAGTATAGTTTCATGTGCAGGTGACTGGTTCGGCGGGTGGACAGGTTACGACTTAGGTGATCCTGACCGGTTTATCACCGATGATTTACAAGGTGGGAGACTACCACCAATCCTTGGAAAAGAACTCCCGTGCGTGCTTGTTGGACATTGGCCCGGATTCTATTTCAACGGCGAAAAACTCGGGTTTGATGTGTTGAAAACTGTCAAATCACGACTGGATGATTACGACCCGGATGGCACGAAAACTATCTGGATGAAAAACTCAGAAATCGGACACTATTGGATGGCACGCGAACTTACCGATATTACAGTGCTTGAAAAAGAACGAAAGATAAGACTCTCCACACAGTTTCCAACAGCAAATTTTACCATGTCTATTGAAAGTCTAGTACGTCATATCAAAGCTAAGGGATGGGATTTACGCGAAGTACATTCTCGCCGTGATTTTCAGAGAGATACGTTCCTACGTGAAGGAAAGCAGACTTTCGTCGCCATAGATTTGGAAATTGGAGAAACAGAACTCACACTTACGGTATAAGAATCCTGCCACCACTCGCAATTATTGTAGCACCTGTGATATAACTGGATTCTTCACTTAATAGAAATGCTATAACATCCGCCATTTCTTCCGGTTCACCAAGACGACCAAGCGGCGTTGTTGATCGGAGTTGTTCCACCATCTCTGCTGATACTTCACCTAACATATCTGTGTCAATTGCACCTGGTGCCACTGAATTAATCCGTATATTATGTTTCGCCAGCGGACCACAACACGATTTCGTCAGAGAGATAACACCAGCTTTTGCAGCTGCATAAGGTAACTGGTCAGGACGGACTGCCAACGCTGCTATTGATGATACATTGACGATACGTCCGAACTTCCGCTTGATCATCTCATCCTTCACTGTCCACAACACATTGAAGGGGCCCGTTAGGTTGATAGAGATGATTCTGTCCCAGTGATCAGGCGTAAGTTCATCAAAGGTCATATCACCGACATCCCCAGCGTTGTTCACCAATAATTCGATAGGTCCAAGTCCCCTCGTTACCTCAGCAACCATTTTGTTCACTGCGTCTCTATCCGATATATCAGCTTGAAAAGACAATGCTCTCTGTTGATGTTTACTATAGATTTCGGCACAGACATCTTTCGCTTTAGCACTTGAACTGGCATAGTGGACAGCAACAGTCGCGCCTTCACTCGCAAGCTTGAAAGCAGTTTCCCTGCCAATCCCGCGGCTACCGCCGGTTACAAGTGCTACCTTTCCCTGAAATCTCATCAATGTCTTCCCCTTGGCAATTACAAAAAATCCATTATATTTTATTCGTTAACTGGGATGCTTTCATCTACATCAGGTGTAACAGGATCATCAATCTCAAGCATTCTGTACCATGATTCAAAATCAAGTTCCGGTTGTCCCCACTGAAAATGGTATTCAAAAGAGAACGGTACCGCATATCGTTTTTCAAGCAGCTTTTCCGCAACTGAAATCCTCTCACCGTTGATATGGAGGTAAACATCAGCAATCGTTCGTGTTGCGTAGGTACCAAAATCGGGATCTCGAATTTCTATTGTGAGTGGAAATTCGTCAACAACAGATTTGTCAACGAGACTTCTTAGATAGTCTCTTGCTTCAAAGCCGCGTTCTTTGGCACGATCACGTTCTTCCTCAGGATATTTCCTTGACCGTTCGATTTCTGCCGCATCAATTCCACGAATACGAATATTTGTTAAGATATAAATACCGTCTTCGCGCTTTTGTAAACCAGGCCAAGCATCAAGATCCCCCGGCATCGGTCCAGAAGTATATTCGTGAAATAGAATCAATACCCTGTTGATAGTATCAGCATCGTAGACATCCTCAATGTGTGCAATGCTTCCATAGTAAACAGGTTCACCTTCTTCGTAGTCTATTTTTGAGAAAGTCTTACAGGTCAGATATATTGCAGTTTCATCTTCAGTGAGTGTGCACTGATTACTGTTGTAGTAGACGTTTCTGCCAAAAACGGTTGCCTCGTCACAACCAATAAGTGAAACTAAGCTAAAAATAGCGATGATTAACAGCAAGCAATTACTCAGATAACTTCGCTCAAAGAAAATCCTATTGTTCATCCGTAAAGTTCCGTAATTCTTCCCACACCTCCTCAGCAATAGGGGATGTAGCAGCAGCGAAGTTTTCCTCAATTTCTGCAGTATTCTTAGAACCTGATAAATTGGTCGCTATTAAAGGTTGACGAAGACAGAATTGGATAGCAAGATTCAACAGATTCAAATTGTTTTCCGCACACCATCGCCAAAGTTTATGTGCAATGACTCCTTCAGGAGGTCTCTCTTTAACGTCTGGTTCAACACCTGAGAGTAACCCCGCCGCAATCGGACTACCGTTGATCACACCGATGTCTCTTTCAGATGCAAAGGATAGCAACCAGTCATTTGCAGTCTGACTCAGAAGTGTATAATCCAGATAGGTTAGGATAACGTCAACGATACCTGTTTCTATAGCAATCTTATGGAATTCGTGCTCCCGCACACCCAGACCAATGAATTTTACCAAACCTTCTTCACGCATTCGTTGCAACGTTTCTAACGCGCCATCCTTCGCTACTACCGGATCCATATTTGAGGGATCGTGCACTAAGCAGACATCAAGATAATCTGTACCTAACAAATTAAGGCTATTTTCAACACTGCGTCGTGTACCGGAAGCACTGTAATCACCACGCCATTTTGGATGTGTGCCTGTTTTTGTAGCGAGATATATCTTTTCACGCCATCCGTCAGCGAGGGCAAGTCCAGTCCGTCTCTCACTTTCGCCATACAGCGGAGATGTGTCAAGATAGTTAATCCCCAAAGTAATGGCACGACGCACCGCTTCAACCGCTTCATCGTCAGAAACGTCATTACCTCCGATACGCGCACCACCCATCCCAAGACATGTGACTTCCAATTCAGTCCGTCCTAGTCTCCGTTTTGGTAATGAAGTATCCAATGTCACCATATCTCCACCTAATGACCTGCCCCGGTAGGAGCGATTTCCTAATCGCTCCGTCTAAGATAAATCCATTAAATAACACCAATATCTTTCAAATGCTGTAACGAATCCGCGACGCGAGTCTGAACGCCTGCCTCATCAAGATTTTCACCTTCAATACCCTCCAATTCCATCGTGAAGGGACCGTAAAACCCAGCATCATTCAACGTTTGAAATACGGCTTTGTAATCAACCACACCTTCACCCAACGTTGGGAAATGCCAAGTCCGATACCCACCGTTTGTATCCTTCAGATGAACAGCACCGACATAATCAATAATTTTCTCTACTTCTGTTACAGCATTGACATCATGATTATAGTAGTAGACATTTCCCGTATCAAAATTGATGCGGATATTGGGATGATTAACACCCTTCATCGTTTCAAGTGCAATATCCCCGTTATGTGCCATATCTGGATGTGTCTCTAAACAGACCCTAACATCTAAAGGTTCAGCATTTTCACCAATCGCGCGGAGACGTTCATATACCACACGCTTATCAGTCTCTCCGGCGTGGACACTAACAAAAATAACCTTCACATCCATCTCATTTGCTATGTTTAGGGTCCTTTGAAAGTCCGTAACAACTGTCTCAGACTGAACATCACATCTACCGAGTAAGCTGGTAGCGGTCAATCCATGTGCCTTTAAATCCGACTGCAATTTATCAACTGCATCATCAGCAGGCACACCAATTTCAACATTCGTCAAACCGATCTCTGCTAAATGTGTATAAGCATTTGCACCAAATTGTCTATAACTCCCTAAGTTACATGCTATGATGTTTTTCATTCTTTCTCCTTATGTAGACATTTAAATATGCTACGGGATTTTCCGCAGCACCGTATTATGCAATAAAACTTCAAGTCCAAACAGAAGTGCAGCGGGTATTAAAAAATACACTGCCATCTCTTTTTCTTTTGTATAATCAATAACCTTAAATTCTGTCTTTTCAAGTTGATCAATCTCAGTATAAACATGCTTTAGTGATTGTACATCTGTCGCTCGAAAATATCTGCCGCCAGTAACATTAGCAATCCGCTTAAGTGTCCCTTCATCAAGATACGTTTTTACTTCTCGGTATCGTTTCCCGAATGTCGTATCTTCATAAGGGATAAGCGCACCCCCTTCTTTACCCATACCGATAGTATAAACCTTAATCTCAAGGGATTGTGCTAACGACGCAGCTGTTCCAGGATCAATTGATCCTGAGTTGTTCTCACCATCTGTCAATAGGATTACGATCCTGTTTTTCGTTTCCGATACTCGCAACCGATGTGTAGTCGTCGCAATCGCATCACCGATGGCTGTGCCATCTTTCAATTGACCCCCTAAGGCAACCTCTACCCCATCAAGTAATTCTATTAGCACTGTATAGTCCAATGTGAGTGGACATAACGTATAACTTTCACCAGAAAACACGACTAATCCAATCCGATCACTTTCACGGTGTCTTAGGAAATCGCGTATAACTGACTTCGCTGTTTCAAGTCTATTAGCATCCTTCACATCCTCTGCACGCATACTTTCTGAAATATCAAGTGCCAAAATTATGTCTATACCTTCCGCAAAACGACGTTCCTGACTTTGTGATAGTTGAGGTCTCGCAAGCGCAATAATCAGAAGGGATATGACAACAAATCTCAGTATCTTGAGCGATGGAAGTAGTCTGATAGATAGTGATCTTGGGATTTCCCGAACATGCTGAATCTCACCGATACGTATAGCAGGCGCATTTGAACGTTGCCACCGAAGATAGACGAATAATAAAGGTAATATAGCAAACAGAAATAAAAAAAACGGAGATTCAAGATGCATTATTGCGAACTCTCTCAGTCCAATGGATGTTCTTACTAAAACTTTGTGTTGACAATGCCTTAATGATTGATAGTATGCAAAGTCCTACACCGACGACATTGAAAAGAAGGAACGTCACCCAGTCAACATGTGGTATCTCAGTCGCCATAAAGTACGGGACAAACCCAAAAATCACAGCAAGCGGTTTCAACCTACCAGCAAGAAGTGTACTGCCGAGTGTATAAAATATCGCAGTCTTACCGCATATAGCAAGCGGAACCAAAAGGCAGAGACACAATATCAATAACGGAAAACCTACGATAGAGAGTATGATTACCCAGATAGCAACTGGGATAACGATAAACATAAGCAGACTAAATAGGATGCTACCGATCGGCCTCTCTACCAACGTTGAACTTACTGCATAGATGGGCTTTCTAAAAATCAGTGCCATCAATAGATACGTCAATAGCAGAAGTCCAAATTTTAAGGTCGTAAACCTAAAATTGCGATGTTTCCTAATATCCCAGACAGTATGCGGATGCATCAGTAGATGCGCTGCTGCAGGAAGGATCCGCCACCCGTTGCTTACGATATGATTCTCAGTCGGCTCAAAATCTCCCGTTATATTTCCACCAACGACCTGTACCATCCCTTTTACCTGTGCGTCTTTGGAAAGCACAATGTCTCCCCCGATAACCAATACATTTCCAGTTACTGTACCGTGTATAGTCGCATCACCTGAAACCATAATCACCGTTGTAACAACTTCATCAGGTTCTAAATAATAGTCATTAACAAGTTTGAAAATACGTCTGGTGCCTTCCCACTTATACGGGACAGTATCTATTTCATCAACGTGGTCTTCATTTTCCGCTTCTTCTTCTGTAATGGGTGTTGTCTCCTCACTGTCATTATCATCTTTCTCTTCTTCCTCTGTAATGGATGTCGCCTCCTCATTGTCATTATCATCAGGGATTTCTTTAGAGGTATCAGGTTCAGGATTTTGATCCTCAACTTCCAAATTCGCCTCATCTTCTGTTGAAGTTGGCGTTTCTGGAGTCTCCAATTCAGGATCTTGTTCATCATTTTCCACAACCTGTTCTTCAGAGGATGTTTCAGTAGATTCAGACTCACTATCTGGTGTCTGACCAGATACAATCTGACCCCCACACACAATAATAATTAAAAAAATAAATGCTATCTGTTTCATTTTCATTTTCATATCCGCAAACAAATACATCTTCGTAGGGGCTGGGTTTCCCAGTCCGCAGCAATTTAGAGTTTCCCTCGTGGCAAGAAGTTCCATAATATTCTAAGGTTTCACTATATATAGGTTTTAAACAATAACCCTATCTATTATAGGTAGAAAAACTGTAGATGTCAACTTTTTTCAAATTTGTATAGGATAATTCATTATCTTTGACTTCACAACTATCAAGTGATATACTAAACATATGTGCAAGAGTACTTTCCGCGTCTTCCGTGTTCTCCGCGTAATCCGCGATTCTGACAAAAAGTATGACAAAACTCTACACACGTCAACAAAGAAACCTTGACTTATCAGCGAAGTTCACATATACTACATAGACTGTTTCAATTGTCTGTTCTGCTAACACGTCTTCGTTATCGGTGAATCGCTGGTCAATAGGATACTACCATTCGGATAATCTTGACAGAGAGTGCTGTCACGATGTTAATTCTCACTTAATTAGATGAAAACTAAAAGACTAATCGTATTCTTTGTAGTATTCGGTGTAGTTGTATTCGGTATTGCAGCATACTTCTTAAGTCGTCCACATGAACCGGTATTTATCACTCCACAGGAATTCGCACAGGTACCAGAACAACCAAAACTGATTGCGGAATTTACTGCAAATTACCATCTTACTGATGCAACTGATCTGATGACCCCAGAAGGTGTTCGCAGCGATACTAAAAACAGAGTCATTTATTCTGTAGCGTTTTCCCCGGTAGATGCATCACTAATAGCAAGTATCAATAGAAACGGATTTATCAACTTATGGGACAGAGACAGCACTGAAGCACCCGTAAGAGTTTTAAGTCACCCCGAAATATTTCCGTCTATCGGTTTCTCACCTAACGGCAAACTGCTTGCAAGTGCTCGTTGGAAAGTTATCCTATGGGATGTTGCAACCGGTAAGAAAATCAATACAATTGAGACATCTTTTAATCAATTTGCGTTTTCACCAGACAGCAAACAACTTGCCACAATCCCTGTGGTCGCTAAATATTTCAGGGAAACTGGTGTGAAAATATGGAATATTCAGGACCCCAAAAGAATCACAGAAGTTACGACTTTGCCTTTCAATCAATCGGCATGTGCTGTAGACATTTCATCAGATGGTAAGTGGATTGCTGCCGGATATATCAATGGGACTGTTAACGTATGGGACCTACAGACAAAGCAATTGGTTAAGACCTTAGAAACTCCGTTGTATCAGATGGATTATCTAAAGTTTTCTCCGAACAACGCTTATATGGTCATTAGTGGTCGTAGTAAACAGATGTATATCCATCATGGAGAGAGGCTGTATAGGTATATTATGTGGGAGTTACCAAGTTGGGAACGTAAGGGAGAAGTACTTCGCGGACATGTTGAGAATCTAACGTTCTCACCAGATGGAAAATTATGTGCAAGTGCTAACCATATTCGCCCTTTGTCCGGATGCGGCGTGCAATTGTGGGACTCTGGCAGCGGGGCACCGATTACGTCCATACGCAGAGGATCCCGTTTTGCATCAAATCCTTCTCTCTTCTATTACTTAGAAACCAGAGATGTTGCCTTTTCACAAGATGGGCATCTGGTTGCAACGGGAAGTGAGGACGGTATTATCAGAGTATGGGAGCTGACACCCCAACAATTAGAGGGCACCACGATACCTGCTGATGTCGTGCGAATACTCTACCTACTACCGAAAGATAAAACACCACCACCCGATATTATAAATAGAATAGATAAAACCATTAAAGCCGTTCAAGACCTATACGCAGATGAAATGGAACGTCACGGATTCGGTAGAAAAACATTTACGTATGAAACTGATGAAAATGGAACTGCGCAAGTCTATCTTATCCGAGAAAACCAAACGGAAATACCTGATCTGTCAAAGGATATTTGGCTTGCAGTTAGGGATGACTCATCAGAAATTCCCTTTAACGCTTATCAATTACAACATGCAAATGCTAATGGAAGATTCCGATTTCCATCTATGAATGGAGTCACAGGCAATGTCTCAAGATACGATACTATAGGGTTTACACATGGAAAACTTGTTCAGGCATCTACAAAAAACATTAAGCGGAAACGACTTGCGTATACTCTGAGAGGTGCATTCGGTCTACCTTATGCTCCTCTTCAGTATGAACGCAACGCTTTTCAACGGTTGAATAACATAATGCCGTGGGCAAAAAAATGGCACAAACTCACCAAGTGTGAGGCTGAATGGTTAGATAAAAGCCGCTTCTTCAATCCAAACCAACCTTTCTTTGACAAACGTCCCACAATTGAGATGACTGTATCAAACGCAGAAGATTCAGATACAAGACTCTTCACGTTTTCTGTCACAGATGAAGATGGAATACACCAGGTGCAGCTTTTTGTGCCGATTGACATGAAATATCGGGGGTGGCGAAAGAAGTTTTACGACTGCAAACCTCTAAAAGGTAAAGAGGAAGCAACCTTAGCTTTTGAAATAACGGACCCCGAAATAATGACTGTTGAACTTCGGATGATTGATATGCATGGCAATATCGCTCACAGAGAGTTCTTCATAAAACCCAAAACTGACGAACTCACCAAAGAACCTTAACGTGTATCAGGATATTAGACATGAAAACATCATTCTTATATATTCTCATAACCATCCTCTGTCTCCTGACATTAAATGCTACATCTCAACCTAAAGTTGAAGACATCATCAAACATATTGATCAGTTGTATCGTAGCAAGACAAGTGAAGCAGAAATGGAGATGCATATTGTCACACCGCATTATGAGAGAACACTGAAAATGCAAGTATGGACGAAAGGAATGGACAAAACTTTCATCAGAATTACGGCACCAAAGAAGGAACAAGGTGTCGCAACATTACGCATCAAAAACGAAATGTGGAACTATCTGCCGAAAGTAAATAAAACCATGAAGATCTCCCCATCAATGATGATGGGATCTTGGATGGGATCCGACTTCACAAATGACGATCTGGTCAGAGAATCATCCCTGATTGATGATTATACCTACCAAATGGTTAAACCAGAAAATGCATCTGAGGATCTGCTATATGTTGAACTCATACCGAAAGAGGATTCCGCTATTGTCTGGGGTAAAATCATTACCGCTGTTCGCGTCAACGATTATATACCGATATGGCAACGTTTCTATGATGAAAAAGGGAAACTGATGCGTGTGCTGAATTTCAAAGAGGTTAAAAAATTCAGTGGAAAAACCGTGCCTTCTGTAATGGAGATGATTCCACAAAACAAAGATGGACACAAGACTGTCGTCCGATGGGTAAGTGCTAAGTTCGACGCAAAAATTGATGACAGAATCTTTACACGGCGAAATCTACAAAAGAGATATTAATGTTCTTATAGTAAAGTTAAAGGGACATTCAGCATTTGCGGAGACGAACCCAACGTAGGGGTGAGGTCTCCTCACCCGTTCACCCTCGCTTACTCGCTCTTCGTCCGGCGTGAACTGTTCATTAATTCCGAAATCCATTAGAATGAAAAAAGGAAGTATGAAATACAACTCAGAACGAAAGAATAGAACCTATCATAATCTATACTTTATCTGTTCGTGTATGATCCTTGTTTTTAGTTTATCCATTCAAGCACAACAGACTAATCTGACCAAGAATTTCGGTATAGGTTCTCAAGGTGCTACACCCGCGTTTGGTGGTGTTAGTTTGCGATACAACGGATTAGCACCTGTCTATCTTCAAACCGTTGGTCGTTTCATCCTTGATGACGAAAATGCAGACCACATGTTAGGTGCTGGTGTGTCGTATGCAATATTTGAACACAGTGGAAAGTGGAATCAAGCACGACTATATTTCACATTAGAAGGTGGTTGGAGATACCACAAAACAATGGATACCGAGAAAGTAATCGTAGAAACCACTACGTTGGCAGCTGGACTCGCGTTTGGTGGTGAACTTGTGTTTTCACTTGGTGGGATACCCCTCGGTTTGAACATAAGCATCGGTCAGGGAATTGGCAGAGATATTACCTCAACGCAATCTATGGGTATTGCAGGGGTATACGTAGGAGCAGGTATACATGCCTATTTTTAGAACAATTTCCTTGTACCTGTTTACTATTATCTTTCTTGGAATGTCTGTTATAGGATGTTCAACGAAATTACCTGAGGACGTTAAACCGACTTCACCGAAACCATTCACCTACGAAAAATATGAGGTATCCACCGGCACAGATAAGAACCAAACCGTTTTCACAGGTTTTCTTTCCGATAGCACATTAGCAGAACTTGCAGTCGTAAACATTGAAAAGAATAGCACGCGTCGCCTACGTATCTATGCGTATAAAAATGGTACTTGGGAATTAACGCTTAACACATCCCTACGTCCACAAATACGCTTCGTTGATATAACCACGATCAAGGGACGGGACAGACTTATCACTTACGAACACGGCAGACTGAATTGGTTTGACCTTGATTCGAGATCAGAACAAAAACTGCTGAACATCACCACAAACTACAATATGATTGATCTTGATAAAGTCTCACATATTGACATCACTCGCGACCTAAATGGTGATGGTCTTGACGACTTGGTCTTACCAGATTTTGACGGTTTTTGGATTTCCACACAATTGAATAACGGCTCATTCACCGATCCAGTTAAACTTGGTCCACCAGAACCCTTTCTTGATAAAACTGCCTTAGATCAAAATCGCAGCTACCGCGAGGTAGGAATAAATGAACTAACCGCTTTATGGTATCTGAGTCGTCTACATCAGATGGACTGCAACGGAGATAAACGTACTGATCTCGTGTTTTGGAATGAAGACCATTTTGATGCCTATCTTCAAAACACACACGGTGCGTTTTCTGCTGATGTGAAAACCTTCACTACTGATGTGACTTTCGACTCTGATGGTGCTTATGCTATCGCCTTCGATTTTAGCGGAGAAAACATGTTCGCGCTTATGGTTGGATTTAGAGAAAAAACAAAACGGAGAATACTGCACACATTTCAAGATATGAATACTGATGGCATAACGGATATGATTATCCATACATTGGAAGGTAGAAGTATCGGTAATCAACGTAGCACTTATGATGTTCATTTCGGTATACAGGCTGCTGAAGGAATCGTATTTGCAGAAGATGTGGGAATGACAATTAAACCGAGAGGTACAGCAGGCGGATTATTGCCGTGGGGATATGCGTCATACTGGTTGCAGGACTTTGACAACGATGGCGATTTGGACTTTCTGTTTAGAGATGTAAATACCAAAATTACTGGCATGGCACGCGCAATGGTTGGGAAATCCATCGCAGTAAATCTTGAACTCTTTCGCATGGAAAATAGGTCTTTTCCCGAAAAACCCACGACTAAACGAAAAATCAGACCCGCACTTGATCTCTTTGAAACAGAACGGGTGTTTTTTCCGCCAGTCCTATCCGGTGATGTGAATGGAGATAGACTCTTAGACCTCATAGTAGGAAAAAACTGGTCTGAAATGCACATCTTCCTCGGTGAACAAACGCCAAAGGTATTCGCGAAAAAACCCCAAAAAGTAATAGTCACTATGCCAAACGATGAACGCAATATTTGGTTAGTGGACCTAAATAGAGACAACAAAAAAGATATACTCATAAAAAATAGGTCTGTCACACAACAGAATCAAGTGACGATGCTGATTTCCAAGTAACATGTTGAAGGACAACTGCCATGATGCTCACAATTGCGTTTCGGAACATCTTTCGTCAAAAAAGACGTACAATCCTCACTGCACTCGCAATGATTGTCGGATTCACACTCTCATCAATCGTCATCGGTCTATCTGATGGTGCGTATTCTAATGTGATTGAGATGTTCACGGGGAACCGTATCGGACATATACAGGTGCATCGTGCGGGATATCAGGATAAACCATCCATCTATAAAACAATTAGCG
Source organism: Candidatus Poribacteria bacterium (assembly GCA_009839975.1). Taxonomy (GTDB): domain Bacteria; phylum Poribacteria; class WGA-4E; order WGA-4E; family WGA-3G; genus MSPOR6. The sequence goes on along the minus strand of VXOP01000186.1, from coordinate 4,678 downwards.
ACTATGAATCCATTGGCAAAACGATCCAGAACGAAAACGGTGTGGAAGCATGGACACCACGGATTTATACAGGAGGATTAGGGTCAGTTGACGAAAGAAGCACTGCTGTTCAGATCATCGGGATAGATGTTGCACGAGAAAACAAAGCAACTCATTTCAATAAAAAAGTGATTGAAGGAAACACACTATCAGAAACAGCTTCACACGAGGTCGTCATCGGAGAAAAGTTAGCAAAAACACTTGCTGCGACTATCGGTAGTAAAATCGTTCTATTCTCACAAGCTGCCGACGGTTCAATCGCGAATGACGAATATACAATTGTTGGCATCGCAGACAGTGGCGATGATATTACGAACCGGGTGGCATGTTATCTTCACATTGACGATGTTCAGGAACTATTCGTGCTTGAAGGACGCGTTCACGAAATTGTCGTAATTGTATCCAATATCAATAAAGTTGAAAGAATCTCCAATACAATTACAGAAAAACTTGATAATACGTCGCTTGAGATTTTACCTTGGTACCAGGTAGTCAAATCCTTCTATGATGCAATGCAAAAAGACAAGCAAGGAGACGCTGTTGCACGTTTCATCATAGTGTTTATTGTGGCTATCGGTGTGCTGAACACTGTGCTGATGTCCGTTATGGAACGCACACGTGAATATGGTGTGCTAAAGGCAGTTGGTACAAAACCGATACAGGTTTTCTGGTTAGTTATCTACGAAGTCGTGATTATCAGTATCGGTAGTATCGTTATCGGTGCCATGTTGGGTGTTTTCTTCAATTACCTTCTATCCGTATACGGCGTGTCTTATGCTGAGGGATTTACATTGGCGGGTGTTGAATTCGGAAAAATGTATGCCGAAGTCAATGTTGCATGTCTCCTGATTCCTGCCACAACAGTATTTGTTTCTGCAGTGATCGTGAGTCTTTTCCCAGCAATAAAAGCCGCTCGCATTATGCCGGCAAGAGCAATGCGGATACATTAGAAATATGCTTCTAATCCTAATTAAACTCGCTTGGCGAAACATCTTACGAAATAAACGACGAACACTGATCGCCTCAACGGCTATCAGTATCGGTCTCGCTGCCCTCATTTTCCTTGACGCGTTGATGATCGGCATGTTCGAGAATATGATAAAAACAGCAACCGAGTCTTTCATCGGAGACGCGCAGATTCATCGCCAAGGTTACAGAGATACACTGGAAGTCTCAATGACGATAGAACAACCGGATAAAGTTACTGCTAATCTTGCTAAGGAAGCAAACGTCCAGCATTTCACACGTAGAACCTTCGTAATGGGTATGATTGCCTCGGCTGCGAACAAAAGTGCCATTAGTCTTGTTGGTATCCAACCGCATACCGAAAAACACCTGTCCCAGATTGATGATGCAATTACAGAAGGTGTGTTCTTTGAAGGGACAAATACACAGGATATTGTCATCGGTAGCAAACTTGCTGAAAATCTTGAGGTGACACTTGGAGACAAAGTGGTTGTGACTGTCGTTCAAGCGAATACAGGAGAGTACTTCACAGAGGGATTTCGTGTTTCAGGTATCTACTATTTCGCTGACGCTGCAATGAACAGTGGCATGGCATTTATTCGGATCAGAAAAGCACAACAGATGCTTGCAATCGGCAATAGAATCCATCAGATCGCAATTAAGTTCACTTCTACCTCCTATGCACAAAACAGAGAGCTACCCTTCTGGGTAAACTATTCGCAACATGGAAACGAAGCACTGAGTTGGACAGATATTCTCCCGCAGTTACCAAAAGTCTTTGAGATTTCAAAATACAGCAAATATATTATGGGGAGTGTTCTATTCGGTATCGTAGTATTTGGTATCATCAACACGTTATTTATGTCGTTATATGACAGAATGTTTGAGTTCGGTGTGTTACGTGCCGTTGGAACACGTTCTTTTGGGATGGCGCGTATTATGTTATTTGAAGCAGCTGCATTAGCAATCATTAGTATCATTTTCGGGGGTGTCCTCGGCTATGCTTTAGTGGCAATCTTTGCACATGTTGGATTAGATTTCACTGGCAATGAAATGATGGGTGTTACATTACAAGAATTCATTTATCCTGTCATAAAGATTGAGCAATTTATCACATATCCGGTCTCAGTCTTTATTTTTACCATCATCGCTGGATTGTATCCCGCCTGGCATTTAGCCAGAATGAAACCTGTTGACGCAATGCGGAGAAGTTTTTAGGAAAAGACCATGAATCAGACAGAAAAAACAGACGTTATTATCGCTGAAGGTGTAACCAAAATCTATGATGCTGACGGTATACCTGTGAATGCTCTAAACGGTGTTGACTTGACAATACAAGCAGGAGAATTTACAGCAATTGTCGGACCATCCGGATCAGGCAAAACAACCTTTCTCAATATCATTTCTGGATTAGATGCACCCACGGAGGGTAAAGTATCGCTTGCGGGGAAGGTCATCTCAGAGATGTCAGGAAACGAACTTTCTGACTATAGACGCGATAACATTGGTTTCATATTTCAGGCATATAACTTGATTCCTGTTCTGACAGTCGAAGAAAACGTTGAGTATATCATGCTGTTGGCAGGTGTGCCGAAAGCGGAACGACACAAACGGGTTATAGACATACTAAAAGTGGTCGGTTTAGAGGGTGTAGAGGACAGACTGCCAACGCAACTATCAGGAGGACAACAACAACGAGTCGCTATCGCTCGCGCAATGGTCTCTGAACCTACCATCATACTCGCAGATGAACCGACAGCAAACTTGGATTCTAAAACGGGTACCGACCTTCTTGAAATGATGCGTAGACTAAACACCGATACAGGGATGACTTATGTATTCTCAACTCACGATCCGTTGGTGATGGAAAGAGCTAAACGACTGATAACACTTCGTGACGGTCTCGTAGAAAGTGATGAGACAAGGGAATAATATACCACTATATGAATAGATACCTCCTATTCCTTACCACCATCTTGACAATATCCCAAATATACGCCTCTCACGCTGAAATCAGAATTAGCGGTTACTACAAAAACTTCTTTACCACCTTTGACACGACATACACAGATGAACCATTGTCGGGTGCTGTCGTCAACCGATTGCGATTGAACCTTACTTACAATCCGACTGACACACTATCCTTCGCTTTTGCGTACGATTTCACACCGCGCGTACAAGACCCATCACTCTTTACAGAATCTCCATTTGCTATTGGAACAACATCTTCGCGGTATAGATTAGTAGATTTCCATTCGCGCATCTATCCCGCCGAGAATGATCCGATAGGCAGTGTAGGCATTTATCACAATCTTGACCGTGCATCAGTACAGATAAGCACACAATTCGCTGATATATCTATCGGTCGTGAGGCAATTGCATGGGGAAGCGCAAGGATTATCAACCCTACTGACATCGTTGCACCCTATAACTTTGATCAGTTAGATACTGAAGATCGCATCGGTGTTGACGCAGTTCGTGTACGTATCCCTGTCGGTGTACTTGGAGAGATTGATTCTGGCTACATCATCGGTGATAATTTCGAATTTGAAAAGAGCGCAATCTTTCTACGCACACAATTTAATACCTTTGAGACAGATTTTTCAATGATACTCTTGGAATACCAGAAAGACCTACTCATCGGTTTAGACATTGCTCGCGGGATTGGCGGCGCAGGTTTCTGGTGGGAAACATCCTATGTCTTTGTTGACCCATTAGCAGATGAAGCAGATACTTATGAAAACTATCTCCGAGGATCTATCGGAATAGATTATAGTTTCGGTGGCGAAACTTACACATTCATTGAATACCATTTCAATGGAGTGGATTCTACGGAATCGGAAAACCTGATGACACATTTAGACCAACCCGCTTATACGCGTGGCGGAGTCTATCTGTTCGGAAATCACTACCTTGCTCCTGGCGTCTCTCACCAGTTAACACCGTTGATTAACCTCAGCGGACAGATGCTGCTAAATCTGTCTGATATGTCAACTTGGATTGCGCCACAGATTGCCTACAACATAGCAGAGGATATTCACCTATCTCTCGGCTGTTTTTTTAGTTTTGGCAAACCGCCTCTAAACGATGATCCAAACCAATATCAATCCGAATTTGGACTGTATCCCAACCTCTTCTTTTCCTCCTTCAGTGTCTATTTTTAAACAATATATACAATTGCATTCTTACCATCAAATGTGATACTATAGTAATCATAAATGTTCTAATTACAGTTTGAAGTAGGTGAGAGACAGATGGACAATTGTTGCCACGATAAAACCACTGAACTTGAGGAACTCCGAGAAAGACAATCCAAAACGCTCTGGATCGTCTTGGCAATAAACGGTGTCATGTTCGGTTTAGAATTAATCGTAGGTCTCCTTGCAGGTTCAGTTGCATTGCAAGCCGATTCCCTTGACATGTTGAGCGATACACTTGTTTACGGTTTCAGTCTTTATGCCATCGGCAAGAGTAATCATTGGCGTGCGGGGTCAGCACTGCTCAAAGGTAGCATCATGGCACTCTTTGGCATCGGTGTCTTGCTGCAAAGCGGTTACAGGTTCTTTGTCGGCGGTGTTCCCGAGTCAAACTATATGTTCTTTATGAGTCTCCTTGCTCTCGCTGCAAATGCAAGTTGTCTGTTTTTCTTATCAAGACACAAATCATACGATAT
>VXOP01000159.1 GCA_009839975.1 Candidatus Poribacteria bacterium | reverse complement strand
GAACCCTCTTGGTGGATCGTCCCGATAGGCGATGTATTTACCATCAGGAGACCAAGACGGAAAAACTGAGGTGCCCTCTGTATCTGTGAGTTGCCGCAATCTATTTGTTTTGAGATTAATCGTCCAGATTTCAGTGCGTCCACTACGATCGCTTTCGAAAACCATGTGCTGACCATCCGGAGACCAATCGCAACTCGTCTCAAAAAGACGATTCCCATTGAGATTATCCTCATGGTCATCGGTGAGCCTGTGTTCATTGCTACCATCATTATTGATGATGACGATGGCTTTTCTTTGCAAACCTGTCGGTCCCGGCGGTAGTCCCTTGCTAAAGGCAATCTGCTTACCGTCCGGAGACCAAACAGGCCATGAAGGCCAACTATAGTTTGTCAAACTTTGTGAATTGCGACCATCATCGTCCATCACATACAGATAGGCAGGTCCAACGCCGCGTGACAGGAAGACGATTTTTGCATCTACAAACGTCGGTAGCAAGAGTAAGAGGGAGCAGAAGGTCGTACGTAGTAAGGCCATAATTACCTCAATCTCCTCTAATCGTGCCCTGGTGCATCATTTACCCAGACGGAATAGGACTTCCAGTAAACACTGCCATCCGAACTGTAAACATAGGCTGTGATTTCATAGTATGCTCCTGTCGTATCCGTATCACCGTCTGCCAAAGGGAACGGGTGGGTAAAGACTGAATTCCGTTCGGTACCATCGCCATAAACCATATCTTTCTCGATACCATATGCGCTTGTATCCCCGGGTGGCCTCACATACCAGTAGATCACATCGTATGGTTTCTCTGTGATCATCAGAGAGTCCCATGCATCACCCCCAGTGAGTCTGCAACCTTTAGAGAAGGTTCACCATTCGTTGTCGGTCCCAAACCGTGGGCACTTGTAGGTTTATGTTCGAAATTTTCTTATAAGTTAATTTTTCTGGGATATGACAATCTACCGCTAACTGAGCAAAACAGAAAGGCGTGGTAAATAGACAACATATTATCAAGAGTGCGATCCTGATAACTCAATTTTCTCATTTTAATTCTCCTTATCGTTTTCATATTCTACCTTAAAGTACTATCATTTTCTACATTAAAATACTACTATAGTTTGCACAGTTTTTAATTATCTCGAATAAATTGGCACTACTAAGTTATGTTCATACACCTGTCGCCCCGCTGGGGCTAAAGATGTTGGTTTACTTGAACTACTATATACATACCGCCCCTCTGGGGCTAAGAGTTTTATATTTCTCAGGTTTCCTGTCGTGTTGTAACACAACAAAAAATGCATTGTTTATCACAACGGCAGCCCCAGCGGGGCGACAGGTGTATAGAAACTGTGTTCAGACCAAAGTCAAGCCCCAGCGGGGCGACAGGTGAATAACACCAGCAGATAGATTCTATTTTACATTCAATCAGCCAACTAATAAGAATCCTTAATAATTGTCCAAACTACATTAAAATACTAAGTATGTTTATTATACTTTGGATAGTCTTAAGGTTTATATAGAACCAAAAATAAAAAACACACAGAAAAGTCAAGAACAAATCTTAACCTTTTATCTTTATAATTTCTTGCTGTTGCACCATGTGCAAGCAGCGACAAGCATCGGGACATTCCCAATGCAACAACAAAAACTCGCGAAAACACCTTCCGGGATGACGTGATGCGTAGCACAATCAAGATGAATGTGCTACGGCTTAATAACACCAAATGCTAAGCAGATACTTTACCCAGCACTTTTTCTTGAGAATAAGCGTAATTTAAGATAAAATAGGGATATGCTATCATTCATTTATCATATATCAAAGGATAGAAAATATGACGAAAACACATCTATTTCATGCCCCACACATTCATGCAATTGCTCGCACTCTGTTTGTCGCAGCAGGAACATCAAACCACATTGCGGATGATGTTGCCGAAATATTAGTCAAGGCACATCTAACAGGACATGACTCCCACGGTATTCTAAGAATACCCGCATACTTAGGGGCAATTGAGTCGGGAGGCATTAAACCAACAGCGGAACCAGCGGTAGTTGCTGAAACGGATAACACATTAAGAGTTGATGGTAATCAGTGCTTCGGACATTATGTTTCCCGTTGGACAATTCGAAAATCCATAGAAAAATCAAAACAATCAGGCATGTGTTGTGTGAGTATTTTCAACACCGGTCATATCGGACGTTTAGGAGAATACGCGGAAGAAGCGGCCGCAGCAGGATGTATCGGACTCATCACCGTCGGTAAAGGTGGAAAAGGTGCTGGTCCGATGGTTCCCTTTGGTGGATCACAAGGCACATTCAGCACAAATCCGATCGCAATCGGTGTTCCCACAGGTGATGCGGCACCCTTCATCGTTGACTATGCTACAAGTGTCATCGCGGAAGGAAAAATACAGGTTGCAAGAAGTAAAGATGCTGATTTACCGGAAGGATGTATATTGGACAAAAACGGTGTACCGAGCATTAAACCGGCAGATTTTTATGACGGTGGAACGCTCTTAACATTCGGAAGACATAAAGGATACGCACTTGCAATGTTCACATGTCTACTCGGGGGTTTAGCAGGGACATTCAACGTTGAGACCGGTAACATGGGGGGTATTTACATGCAGACGATAGATGTCAACGCATTCACACCCATCAACGAATACCAGAAGGGTGTTCGTGCCTTCTTAGATGTCATCAAAGCTACGCCTCCAGCACAAGGTTTTGATGAAGTGCTATCACCTGGAGATTTTGAAGCACGCAACCGGGCTGAACGACTCAAGAATGGTATAGAGATTCCGGATACAATCTACAAACAACTGCTGGCATGTGCAGAAAAACGCAATGTATCCATCGGTGACGATATTATTACGACTGAAGATAAGCGGCATTACGAAACCACATAAATCATGCAAAGAATACAGTGTTTTCTCATTCTGTTCATTTTGACATCTGCTTCCTATATTACTGCTGCGCAAGATCACACATCAATTATGCACGGCGGGGTTGTACAAGCCGTGACATATTCACCCATAGATTCTCAGTTAATAGCAAGTGCAGGTGGCGGACATGCAATAAAATTATGGGATCTTGAGGAAGATACAGTTACGATTCTTGGGAATCACACTAAAACTATCAACGCAATTGCGTTTTCTCCTGATGGCAAAAAACTTGTCAGTGGCAGTGATGACTATACGATCAAGTTGTGGGATATTGAGAAACAGAGCCAAATTGTAACCCTCAGACATGTTACAGATTTCGCGCAATCACAAATAAAAAAGGTATCATTCTCTCCGAATGGACAGATGTTTGCTACCGCAGGCTATCATGTAAAGTTGTGGGATATACATACATACAGAGAGTTGATGACCTTCAGACATAATAAATGGGTATTTGCCTTAGCTTTCTCTCATGATGGAAGATTTCTGGCTATAGGTGACGCAAGCGGGAAAGTGAGAATTAGAAACGTTCAAAACCGAATGGAAGTAGCGAATTTTCAGGCAGATGCTGATCTGATTTCAGCCTTACAGTTTTCGCCCGATAATCAAATATTGGCAAGTGCTGGATATAACAGTGGTGTGAAATTGTGGAGACTATCCAATTGGGAACATATCGGCACATTACCTACGAAAGCAACGGTGACAGACCTCAACTTCTCAACGGACGGTATGACACTTGCAACGACAGATTACGAAGCAGTCAATCTATGGAACATCACTGATGGTGCTAACATAGCGACATTCTTGGGACACAAAGGATGGGTAAATTCTGCATCATTTTCACCTGACAACAGCTCGTTGATCAGTGGTGGTGATGATGGAACACTTCGCCTGTGGGATGTCACTACGTATCAGACGGTGACAGAAGAATTGGTGCGGCTTATCTACTTCGTGCCAAACGACCGTTCCCCTCAGTCAGGTATAAGGATAAAATTGAATCGCATGTTGAAGGACGTGCAAACCTTCTATTCTGATCAGATGGAAGCAAACGGATTTGCGCGTAAAACATTTACTTTTGAAACAGATGAAGGGGGAAACGTTCTCGTTCATCAAGTTCGCGGACGGTTTAATGACGCACACTATTATGCTGATACAAGCAATAAGATTACAAATGAGCTATCATCCCGATTTGAACAGAATAAACACGTTAATCTTATCTTCGTAGAAACCGGTGTTGAAGCAGTTGAAAGGAATAGTGCTTGCGGTATAGGTGGAACACTATGGATCGATAGTCAACGCCAGACATTCTCACGCGGTGGATATGCTGTTATTCCTGCTTCAGGTGACTGCTTTGATGGTGATGTTGGTAAATATGTCGTTGCACATGAACTTGGACACGCATTTGGTTTAACACATGATTTCAGAGACGACAAATACATCATGTCCTATGGTAATAATGCTGACAGGTTTTCAATGTGTGCAACTGAATGGCTTAACGTAAATCGGTTTTTCAATATAGAACAGACCGCATTTAACGAACCCACAACTGTTCAAATGTTAACTTCTGAGGTATACCCATCAAATGCAGAAAACCACACGATTCTATTTCAGATTACTGATCTGGATGGAATATATCAAGTTCAACTTCATGTTCCAACTACGGGTACTGATCCCGCAACAGGGACTAAGTTGCATAGTTGTCAGAAAATAGAGTCGTTAAGCAGCACTGTACATTTTGATATTACTTCTTTGACACGTTTTCCATATAATTCCATAGTGTTACAGATTATTGATGTATACGGCAACATCACACGTCATGAATTTTTGCTAAAATCTGGCGCATCAACATCAGTTGAGAATCGAACTGATATAAACGGTGATGGCACAGTAGATACGGATGATCTTGTGCTTGTTGCTGCGAACTTTGGAAAGACTATAATTGGTGATGTATTTCCTAACCCGGATGTCAATAGAGATGGAGAAGTAAACGTTATTGATCTGCTGTTAGTTGTCAATGCGTTAGATATTATTTCTGGTGCTGCCCCTTTACACACACATCAGATGGCACAACTTGATGCAGATACAGTAAAACGTTGGATTAAGAAAGCAGAACAATTGCCGAATAGAGATGTTACGGTAAGGAAAGGAATTGCGATTCTGCAACAGTTTGTCCAAGTGTTGCATCCAATCCAGACACGTTTGCTTGAAAACTATCCGAATCCCTTTAATCCAGAAACGTGGATACCGTATCAGTTAGAGTCTCCTTCTGATGTAACCGTATCAATATATGATATGAACGGTCACAGAATAAGAACGATAGAATTAGGTCATCAACGTGCTGGTACGTATTATAGTAAGGAGCGTGCAGCATATTGGGATGGACGCAATGATTCTGGCGAACTTGTGGCAAGCGGTTTGTATTTTTGCACGTTATCCACTGGAGATTTTACTGCAACCCGGAAGATGTTGATGCGGAAATAATACAACGTTGCGATGCATAGAAACTCCTTATTCTAAGATTCCGACTTGTGTGGCTAACTTACGCACAGCTTCGGTTTCATCAATCCCTTCTATCCATGCCACAAAGTCAAAGGGCATTTGTTGCCACGATAAAACTCGGACGTCACAGTTTGTAATGAATTCTACCATACCATCTGATACTCACCACAAACCTCTTATCTTGATAATCCTATAATCCTGAAAATCCTGGTTCAGACAAGTAACCAAAACTCTACACATCCGGTAATGTTATAATGGGTTGCATCTCGTGTCAATTTCTGATATAATGTAAAGCGTAGATGAACTGCAAAAGTTATTGTAAACGGAATCGATATAAAAGAAAACTCAAGAATCTTTAAATTGGACCTACATAAGAACCTCTTAATGAAAAGAATCGTTTTTACTGCAGTCTTGCTATTCACAGTTACTATTTCGTGTATCAGCTATGCACTCCCGCCAGATGCAGACCTTCAAAGTGCCATTCAAACTGTGCGAAAGTTCACCAAACTCAAACCGAGCTATTCACCTGACGACGTCATGGAATGCGCTACGGATAGTTTTACTACGGTCGCAAAAAACTGGCAAAACATTCCATCAACACTACGCCAAGAACTAAAACCGGTTTTCCTCCGTCCAGGACTTCCGGGTAGTTTCTTCGGTGATATTGTCCTTACAGAACACTTTAACACACCGCATTTCAAACTCCACTATACACGCAGAGGACCCCACGCGCCACCGCTTGAAGACTTTCATCCCCGTAACGGCGTTCCTGATTATATTGATCTGTGTGCCGATGCGATGGAACGCGCCTATCATGTTCAAATTGATCTGATGGGTTTTAAGAAACCTTACATGGATTATTGGGCAGAACAGAACGGTGGCGACCATAAAATGGATGTTTACCTGTTTACCTTCCCAGCACTCGGTATCACGACAGCAGATTGGTTTGAAGGACGGGTGCTATCCACTGCGTTGACAATCGCACCCTATTTCATGATCAACTCCCGTATATACGATTATGTCGGTAAATTAGAGGGGATACGTTACCTTGAAACCACATGCGCACATGAATTCCTGCACGGGATTCAGTTTGCATATAACGCCTATATGCCGACCTGGTTCATGGAAGCATCTGCTACGTGGATAGAGGTGATGACCTATGATGGAGGTGTTGTTGACGATGGGGACACGATCCCTGATCCCGATGAACCGACCGAGACAAACTCTTATAACTATTACATCCATCAACTACGTCGCTGGTTTAATATACCCGATATTTCTCTTGAGAGTAGAATCGGTGATCATGAATACGGTTCAGTAATATGGGCACTCTATATGGCAGAAAGATTCGGCTATGACATCATACGTCAGTTTTATACCAATACGACTGATGGCAGTTATCGCGAATTCGGTAATTTCTATGATGTCTTTATAGACAACGGTACAACCCTCGCAGAAGCTTTCAAGACTTTTACTGTATGGAATTATTTTACGTATACACGCGCGAATACGACCGTTGAAATACCGGGATATAGAAACGCTGAAAGATTTCCACCTGTCGCAATCCACCCAAACGATGTTCACAGTCAATATCCGATTCGTACGCACTTCGATTCTGAGGCGATGCCAGAACACTTTTCATGTCGCTATATCGTATTCCGTCCCCAAGGAGTCATGCCAGAATTCGCTATCAAAATTGACGGTGCTGACCTTGCACCTTATGATATGAATGCTCTGACAATTGGAGACAGAAACAATATCCAGAGTGAGCTTAACAGACTCAACGGCACAGGATTACGTGGTTGGGCTGCAAAATTCATTGTCCGAAAACAGAATGATAAGATTGAAATCAGAGAAGCATTCACATATCATAGGTCACAGGAGGCACAACTCACATTCAATGATTTCGGTGGCGTGATTAAAGAAATTACACTCATTCTTATCAATATGCACGCTGATGTTGAACAGGTGGTAGTTCCGGGTGGCACTTCTGGCGGTTCTGTGAGTTTTGTGGCTGGCGCGCCACCGAAAGGACAACTGGCAAACGTCCAAGTATCACAAGGCACTTCTGGTGCTTTGCTCAACTGGACTGTTGATGACCCAACGGGTATTCAGGAAGTCGCTATCGTGAGAAAACGATACGTCTTAAATAGTGAAACGGATGAACCGCAAACCTTCCAATCCGATGCTGAAGTGCTCGCCGCCGCTGATCGGAACGGAGATGGCATTGCAGAAGACGACATCACTGTTGTCGGACGCGTCTCATTGACACAAAATCAGTTTGAAGACAGAACAGTTTTCCAAGATGTTGATCCCGATGACATGGTACACTATTACTATGCAGTTGTGCCGGTGGATGCTATGGGGATTATGGGAACACCGAGTATCGCTCCAGATAGTTTTTCGCCCCAAACTTCTACAGATTTAGAAATGGCAAATCAAGCACCATCTTTTTTCATCAATACACAACAACACGGCACAGGTGAGTGGCATGTTGAGGTGACAAGTACACATACACTTCAAAGTGCGCCGATGCTATCAGTAGAAGCACCAAATAGGGATACCTATAACATCACCTTATCCCAAGTGTCTCCTACAAAATGGCGTGGGACTCTACAGACAAACGGATTCCCCGCTACCGGGATTTACTTATATAAAATTTCTGGTAAGAACCTTTCAGGTAAAACGGGTAACAGAATCTGGCAAGGACAATCTTTCAGTTATCTACAGAACAGTGTAAATCGCAAAGTAGTCGTTGCTCCGAATCCACTTCGTCCAGCTTTTGGGAATCAACACCTTTCATTTTACCCAAAAGGACTAAAAGTTGAAATCTATGATATAACGGGTAACTTAATTAAGGTAATAGAGAATGCTTCCAATTGGGATTGTACCAATCAAAATGGTGAAAAGGTCTGTACCGGACTATACTTCTACATTGCAAGCGATGGAAACGGATACCGAAGCGCAGGTAAATTTTCTATAGTCAAATAAACCAGGATTTACAGGATTAGCAGGATTAGAATGTATAATTATAAGTTAGCAAAATCATCCTTCTTAACTTTCGTTCTCATGCTACTGTTTGTAGGTTGTGGTGAAGAAGGTCTGATTGAGCCGCACGGTGAAACGAAAATACCAGCACCGATCTCAACGGGAACACTCCAAGCCATTGACTTCCCAACGGATACAGGTTCGTCGTGGACTTATGTTAATGTTGACACTGAGCAAGAGGTAACACTTCGTATAAGGGGTACACGCGATATTAGCGGAACAACCCACCGTCAAATGACGATTAGCGAACTGACACCCACTCCTCCCGATGAATTTCCTTTTGAATCAATTGATCATCTGTCTGCAAATGCGTATTACTTCAGGTTAGACACGGAGTTTTTTGATGTATTTCCGCTTCCTATTTTGGCTACCTATTTCACAAAAACCCCGCAAGCGTTAACAGAATCAGCGTTTGATGTTATTCTGCCACTTGACAATCCGTTGTTTCATCAGAAGCATTTTCCGACTCGCAAGTTATGGGATTTTCCATTAGAGGTTGGCAAACAGTGGGTTGTTTTTGAAAAGGACATCGGTATCCCAGTCTCTGCTACCCGTTTTGTTGCTGAAAAGGATGTGCAGATTACCGTCCCCGCTGGAAGTTTTGATACCTTCGTTGTCTACGAAGAGGTCGTATACAGTGAGAGTGAGGATTCAACGATAAGGTTGATCAGTCCACCTGCAGTCTATTGGGTTGCGCCATCCGTAGGCGTGGTTAAGTATAGATTCAGTCGTTATCGTGCTACAGATACTTTTCAAACCCAGACTTTTGAACTAACACGTCTCCATCTTCCCGGTCCCTTCACCGATTAAGCGATACGATAGAAGTCATGAAATCCCTTGCACATCGCAATATTCCAATTACAATCATCGGTGGGGGTATTCACGGTATTTCTATTGCATTGCGACTGCTGCGCGACATGCCGCAGGCAGCAAAACATATTGTCATCTTAGACAAACATCCAGAACCGCTCACTGAATGGAGAAATAAGACAGAACGTCAAGGCATGACGTTTCTCCGTTCCCCCGCAGTACATCATATCACACCTGATTCCTTAGGGATAGTTGACTTTGCGCAGCAACATGACCGGACTGATGCATTAGCACCCCCATACTCGCAGCCCGCTACTGAACTATTTTGGGATTATTGCGTGGAAGCAGTAAAAGAGATACAAGCATATCCGATCTATCACCAATTCAAGGTGTCAAAATTACGGTGGGACAAAGGTACAGGTAGGTTTCCATTCCGTCTAATCTCTGATAAAAACGAAGGTTTCCGTAGTAGCTGCGTTATACTTGCTATTGGATCAGAGGATTGTGCTTATGTTCCTGACGCGTATAGAGATTGGCAACGTCGTTACCCTAATCGGATTATCCATTCATCTCGGTTCTCTGTGAATGACTATCAGAGGTTAGGAAAAACCGTCAAGACTGTAATCGTAGGTGGTGGGTTGACTGCCGGAACGCTTGCACGGAGTTTGAGTGAACGTGGTCATAATGTGGTGTTAGTTGCAAGAAAGCAGTTGAAAACCGAACAGTTTGACTTCCCGCCAACCTGGTTAGGACCAAAAGCACTGACAGAATTTGCGGGAGAACCAAATTTTCAGCGACGATTCCAGATTATTCAGGAAAACAGAGGGGAGGGTAGCATAACACCAGATGTAATGGAATCGCTTGAGAATAGTGAGAACATCAGAATTTTACCTGAAACGCTTATTCGCAATATAACCGATGATAAGAACCTAATAGTAGAAACTACCAGTGATGTTATTACAAATGTTTCTCAAATAATACTTGCAACTGGGTATAGATTCGACGTACGGGATTACGGATTTCTTGAAGCGTTAATCACACAACATCCAATTCCGCTTGTGTGTGGTTTACCAGTTCTTGATACTGACTTAGAATTCTATCCTGTCAAGAATCTGTTTGGTTCAGGGACAGTCGCACAACTTCAAATTGGTCCTGCGTCAGGTAACATCGCCGGTGCAAGTCTTGCATATCAGCGTTTCCGTGATAGGGTATTGGCGATTGTATCAAAAAGTCACACAAACAGATTGGCAGGGAGAAAAAATGGATAGATGGCATCTTCCACTCTTCCCCTAAACTCTCATCTCGTTAAGGCATAAGCGACAACATTCATACCTTGCTCAAATGCCCAAATACGTTGCTCTTCACCACCGGGCCTGCATGGTCTTCCTTCCCATGCGCAGTTAAGGTCGCTTGGACAGAAGTAAACCATGACTTTGTCGTCCTTATCAAAGATAGCCTCGTCAAAATCAAATCTTGGAATTAGTTTGTCCCCACCCATATATTCGTTATGTGGGTAAAGTGTGTGGTAAATTGGATGAGTCATATCAAGCCGTTCGAATTTTTTATCTGGAAAAATCCGCTTCATCAATTGTATAAGCTGCGGACGGAAGTTATATTCACGGATATCGCAATCTTCAACATGCATGAATCCGCCACGATCAAAATACTCCCTTAACTTGCTGACCTGCTTATCCGTAATTCGCATACCTCCGCTTACCTTACCGTGTCCGGTCATGAAGAGGAATGGATAGGAAAACAACCAAGGATCGTCAATTTCAACATATTGTGGATGTTGTCGTAAATCAACATTTATTGCGGTATTGGCAGCAAGTAGTTGCGTAAACTTTAGGTCTGACTGCCAAAGGTATGTTCTGACGAGATTGGTATACCAATCTCCGCCGGCATATTTGAGGCGGACGAATGTAAATTTCTCACCTGTTGGTTCCATTCCGGGATGGTGGTGTTCAATTATTTCACGCCTTCTGGTGTTCGGGTTATAGTCCCAATGATAATCCTTTGTTGAATCGTACGGTATATATTCGCCAAAACCTGATTGTGCGCTCGCTGGCCGAATTAAACCACCGCCAGCTGTAGCGGCTGTTGCGAGTCCTACAGAACCTTTTATAAATGCGCGACGGGATAAAGGACGGTTGGATATTTTTCTCTGTTTTCTGTTTCTGTTAATTGACATGCTTCTGTCCTCCCAATAACGGTATTGTCTGCCCAAATAATTACCTGAATCTAATAAGGTTTTCCTAACAATTCAAAAGTCACGCTTTGCGCTTCCCCGCCTTCCTTCTTAAATGCGTTGCGAGTGCCTGCAATCGCGCGTATTCTATGATTTTTAATTCCGAGTTCACGGAGAGCCTTCGCCGCTGCTTCTGCACGTTGCGTTGCAAGAACCCTATTCGCTGTAGCGTCTCCTTCCGCGCGTGTATGTCCAACGACTCGTAGATAGTATTGCGGGAATGACTTGAGTTTGGATGCAATGTCGGCGAGCGCGCGTTTGCTACCCGGAAGGATACGAGCATTCCCTCTTCCGAATTGGATCGGTTCAATTTTCATCGCTGCGACTGGCGCAAGTGTATTCCAGTTATCATCAGATAGTGGATTAAGTGCTTTCTCTTCACGCACTTTCTCCTCTATCACATTTGATGTATCTACAAGGATTCCTTCCAACCCCTCAGTTGCACTGCTACTGAGCACCCCTGGATGAAATTTGTCAGTATTTAATGCCCGTAAAATTCCTTCAAAGTATAGTTGTCCGTAATTGCCAGCTAACGGATCGGATGGCAGCGATCTGGTTGTGACAAGAACTTGCATTATTTTCTCTATCATCTTGTCAAGTTTCTCAGTTTCTTTTGCTGCTGAACCGGTGATAATTCCGAAATGTGCATAATTCTCAACGGTGTTACGCCATTCAATACCTTTGACGAGTTTACTCGCTTCATTCTGATTCAACTTATCACCATACTGCTGGGCATCTGCTTGAATTAATGACAATAATCCATCCGGTTGGTTTGTGTAATCATAGTTGGCACGGAGATAGGCTTGCACGACACTGGTAACAAGTTCGCGTTGAGAATTTAGAAATTCCCGTTGAACTACTAATACATCTACGATATACCCTTTCATTTTTGAACTATCCAACAGCGAGTGGACACCATCAATCGCCAGTGCTTTTGTCACGTAGGGTTCCCAAAGCACATAAGCGTACGGATCGTCTGGGTCGGCAGATTTTAGTTTCTTGTAGACATCTTCTGCCCCATTCGCATCCGATTGCCAATTTGATGGCAGACTCGGTAGGCTCATGTTGTGAATCATGATCCGTGCAAGTGTTTCACTCGGTGAGTCCGGCGTGAGTATTATTTTTGCGTTAGGATTACTCAGATTCGGAATTGCTGCAACACCACGTTGATGTGCCACCATGGCATCAGCACCTTTAGATTCGTCTATGACCAATACTATTGAACCGGGATAATCACCAACAACATTACCTGCTTTAAGATATGCATCTATTGTAAAAACCGCCATCTGCACTCTACCACTTTTCAGGTCACGGACTCTCTTGACATAGTCGGCTTTGTCGTCAATAAAGGTGAGTTTTATTTTCTGGCGATCAAGTAGATTTTTCACAGCAACGGATCGTAAGATTGCGTACCCCGGAAAAGAGTCGTGTGCGATTTTTATTTCGTGGTCATAATTTTGCGTGCTGGTATCTTGAACGAGTTTATCACGTCTTCCACTAAGCCGCGGTTCAACGAGAAACTTATAGGCAAGACCGATTACCCCGATAATAATCAGCCAACTCGCTACCATGATGACTCTACTTTTTGTTTTTGATTCCATCCTAATGTCTTCCCATTCGTCTAAAAATGATGTAACCTGCAACTAAGACAACAATACCGATAAGTATCCATGGTGCGTTACCGCCTCTGTCCCTCTGTTGTACAGGTTGTTGCGTTGGTTGCTGCGGTTGTGTCGGTGTATTCGGCTGCCTCGGTACTGTAGAGGTCGTCTCAATCGCTATTGCTTCATTACTTGCGGGTGTTGTAATCCGTTTAATAAGGTCAGAAGCGATTTCAGTCGTAAGGGGTGCAATATCGTCAAAAGCTTCTTCACCCCCAACATCAGTAGCCGTTCCACCTGTTTCCGCGAGTATCTGTGAGACAGCAGCAACGAGTTCTCCCGGATTATCTGCTCTGCGGTAGCTATCCGCTTCCTGTGCTAATTGGTGATCTGTGCTCATATCAACACCGATGACATCAACACGAAGATGCCTATTCAGAATCTCAGGGGTGTATTTGGCGACTTTTTCAGAATCTTGTGCCTCACCATCCGTTACAATCAACAATCGATAGTTCCCGTAGTTATACTGTTTGTCACGTTGTTCCAGCAGTCGGTTTGCCCCGATACGTATATATCTCCCAAGGGGTGTACCGCCTTCTGGTTCGGGCCGATTGATTGCTTCAATTAACTTATTGGTGTCCTTCGGTCCCAGTGGATATACCCATTCATTCGGCACATTGCGCCCAGAAAAAACAAGCACGCCTATATTAGTACCATCAGGGATTTTTGCCAACACTTCTTGGAGTGCTTCCTTTGCCGCGTCCATCTTAGACTTGGTCTCGTCTCCTCGGAATTTGTCCTTCATAGAACCGGAAGCATCAAGGATTACGACAATATTATCCGTATGAACGCCGTTTTCTGCAATACAAACGTTAACAATTAGGAAAGCACTTAGAAGTAAAATAGATGCCACTATTGAAAGTTTCACAAGTTCTCCTATCTATGGTGAAATTTGAAAATATTGACACACTGACACACCCCGGTAGGTGCGATTTCCTAATCGCACCGAATTAGACTGTGTAAGAAATACCATATTCTACCATAAAAGACTAAAAGTCAAAGTCGGACGCAGCAACTGCTTCAGCAGAAACTTTAATCAGTGCAAATTCTACACGACGGTTTACCGCTGCTTCTTCAAGACTTGAAGGTTTGGGGATAATAGGTTCCTTAATTCCAACCCCAACAGGAACGATCTGGTCCGTATCAATTCGTGCATTCTTAGTCCGAGCATAATCAATGAGTGCCTGCTTCACCGCTTCACCGCGCTGTTCAGAAAGTTTGAGTGCTGCCCGCATCACTTGATAAGGACTGTCAACATCGGTTCCATCGTCAAACGTTTTCTGTTCTATAAGGCGAATTAATTCCGCAGTGTTTTCAAGACTTAGCGGTTTACCTTGCATATAGTATTTATAGTTTCCTGTTGTACCTGTCTGTTTCAGAACCCCTTTAGCTTTTCCTGCTTGTACTAAAACTCGAAGCGTTCGCGTAGGGTCGCTGTGACCTTTTATCGCAATTGCCGCGTTTCCATACTTTGCGGCGAGTTCAAGGACTCTGTCAAATTCTTCTTGATATTTGGCACCACTAAATGTTTCTACATTGGCATCAAATTGAATAGTAAATGAGATGAGTGTTTTTTCGTCAAGAACAGCGTCCTCATTAAACGATTCAATTTCTGCGCGGACAGTCTCCTTTTTAAAGCGGGTCTGTTTTAGCTGAGTCGGTGCAGCGACAGTTGTAGCAAGGATACTCTTAAATTCATTGGAGTTGAAGTTTAAATCAGATGGCAGGAGTGCGTATCGTTGTCCTGCAAATCCCCAGTTAACTGCCATATCCAAGCCAGCCTTATTAAATCCTTCAAAACCTGTGATGGTATTCTTTGGATCGTTGAAGAATGCGACATTACCGGGTTGTCCTACGAAGGTGCAATCTGCTATGAGACCGTGAGCATCCTCCTCAAGCGTTGGCAGAACGTCTTTGCCGTAGATATTCTGCATCATGGTGAGCAGTCTCGTGTATTGCGTTGATCCACTTCTTTCATACGTCTTTTTAAGTGCGATTACCTCCTCAGCACCTTTTAGATACCCTGCAAAGAATTTCTCAATTAACGGTTTATAGAGGTCATAGAAATCCTTACGACAGGCATAAACATCGGCGATTGAACGTGAGAGTGTTGCAGTGCTAACGACAACCTGTGCGCCTTTGACTGTGCCTTCAGCTCCTGTTCCGGTATTATCAGGACCTCCTGTTAATCCGATCATATCAGGGGTGATGACAAAACATCCTGCGATGGATGTATCATTTCGGAACTTTTCTGCGGGACCGTTTGCACCTGTAAGTTCGTCAACCCACACGATTTGAACATTTGCTTTGGAAAGCCGCGCAGTTTTTAACATATCGTAAAGCATACCAACATGAGGTCCACCCTTTTGGATAGCGATCTTTTTCCCACTTAGGTCAGAAATTTTTCGAATATTCGACCTTCCAACGAAATGGTCACCAGCAGACCACGTGAGTTGTCCGAATACGACAGGTTTTGTTCTGGGATCGCGTCCGACGACTTCACTTGCTTGTGCAATCATTCTAAACGTTCCCCGTAAAATCGGTGATTTGCCTCCAAGATAGTCCCGTACTTGCTGCTGAAAATTATCACCAGGCACCAATTTTAGGTTCAATCCCTGTTTTGCCATGATTGTACCAGCCTGCGTTGTTAATCCACCGTTTGCGTGGAACAAAGCGGATTCGCCACCCCACGTAATATAGGGAACGACTAAGGGGGATGTTGATGTAACGTCACGAATTGCAACTTGTCCAATTTCATCTGCAAAACGTTGTTGTGCTTGTGCCGAAAACACAAGAAACAGAAGCACCAAGCAAGAAACGCTAATCGTCAACAGATGTGTAAACTTCTTACGCGTTATCCAATTACATGTGTTGGTAGAAAGTAAATCTGTTTTTCTTTTCATGTGATCATCCTTTTTTGAGATTCTCTGCATTATTTTATCGTCTTATGTGCATTTTACCATAAAAAACCTTAAAAATCCAGAAAATAAAACTAAATGTCGTTATTGAAGCGATCTTCTTGGAACATCCTTATTTTCTGTTTCCAGTACGTTTTTTGGCAGAACTTTTTGGGAAAATCAGAATAGCATCTGAAATTGCGCGTCCTTGGAATCTTGGCATAGGTCTGACGCGTCGGTTTCCGCGACCTGTTCTCGCGTTTCTCTCAGTAGGTGCTTTCGCTACGGGTTTTTCGTCCGCTGTATCAGCCTTAGTTTCTTTTATTATGTTAACTGGCTCAGGTGTTTTCTTTTCCGCTACCTTGTTGTCAGATGTAGCATCTTTCACAATCTTATCTGGCTGTTTGCTCTGTTCATCTGGTTTCTTGCCATTGTCATGTTTTGTTGGCTCGATTTGTTTCTCTTTCTCAGACGTTTTCTGCTTTTCCTCAACTTCTGATTTGTCAGGTCGTGTTAGTTTGATACTGACGATCTCATTCCGAATAACCATCATCGTAGAAAAACCGCCATCCAAGTTGACAGCGTCTGTCGCACCCCATTCAACAAAAAGTCTTGCGAGTTTGTGAAGCATGACACCACGTCGGACACCGGGTTTAGCAGCAGAAATCGTTACAAAGAAGAGTGTTCCATCCGCCTTTTTACCGATAGCAGTTCTCGGATGCCAAAAACTGTGAAATGCACTATCAAACCCTTCACGTTCAAAGGCATCTCTGGTTGACACGACCCCATTTCTTAGCAGTAAAGGTCCACCACCGATAATATGCGTAAAATCTTCCCAGAACTTACTCTCCCCAACCTTTTCAGGTATAACCTTTTCTTGGATCTTAACTGCATCACCGATTTGTATGTGTTCTAATAGCAATCCTCGCTTTCGTCCAGTTGCTGATAGGATATATCCGTCCTTCGGAATTGGGGTACTTCCTTGTCCATCACGAATGTCGGTAACAATGTTGTCTCGGACGATAACTTCAACACCGTCTGGCATTGTTAAAGTTACAAAATGGAAGTTTGGACGATATAACAGCAATTCGTTTCGTTGTCTACCACGATTAATGCCATCAATTTCTATTGACATGTCGTTGGGTAAGATGATCCTGTGCTGAAGTGCTATTCTATCTATAGATGTTTCGATTTTTCCATCAACGGTTTTGAAAGCGACAACACCGCGTCCCTGTTCGGGTTCACTGATCCACTCACCGTCAATCTTTAGCGCACCGACAGACTCTCCTCTAAACGTACCGGACATCTCATAGAAACCACCATTTATTGCAATAGGTGCTCTGTTCCGTCGCGCAATTGATGGCAGATTCTCTGTGCCAATTGCAGCACTCATCGCGCGATAGGGACGGATGTCAACAGCATCTGGTGAAACAGACAAGATGTTCGTCAAAACACCCTCATATAATATCTGCCGATGGACGACACCCGGAAACACCTGTTTCGTTTCATCCGTTTTCACTGGGTCCGTGTAAGACTGGACATAATCAGGCACTCTCTCAAATTTGACGACCCGTCCAACCCAGATGCCGATACCAAACGTGAGCAGAAACCCGATGATTGTCCAGGTGCGTGGATATCTCCTGATGAAACGGACACATCTTCGTCCTAAGTAAACAATATCAAACATGACTATTGACTGAGTTTTTCAATGTTCCTATTTTCAGTGAATAAGACCATCCATCAAATTGTCTATCCGTTTTTCCCATTCATCACATGTTGCATGCGTTCTCTGTACCGAAACACCGATATAGTTCGTTGGTGAACGTAATGCTTCGCGTTGCGGTTCCGTTAACTTATCAAGGAACGGTTGAAATGTCTCATCCTCCCATAGTAGAGTTGACAGGCTCTTACCTGTTTGATGAACTTGTGCAATCAGTTTACGTGTATGATCGTAAGCATCTGGAAATCCGTAATACGCCATCAATAGATAGATAGGTTCTGCGATTGTATCCTCTGCACTCATTTCAAGGTTATGCATCATATTTTCTGACTTTACATCCATCTCGTCTAATGCCTTGCGAAGTCTGTAGATGGCATAGTCGAATGCCGTAACCAACTCCGTCAAAAAGCGACTGGATGCAGAATTCGTTAGGTCGCGTTGATGTTCTAAGATGCTATCCAGGAATACTGTCTGCATGCGTGGCACAAAAGCTTTCCACAGACTCTTGATGTTCTCATACGCTTCCGGATTAACCTTGTGCGGCATCGTGGACGACCCAACAAGTTGAGGATTATATTTCCTTCCGACCTCTGCAATTTCGGTGCGATAGAGATGTCGCATATCATCTGCGAAGTTTGCAAGTATCGTATAGGCAGCTGTGATTTGATATGCTAAATCTGAGATAAACTCTGGTTCTACACATTGTGTTGACGTATGCGTGTCCGATGGCTTCAGGTTGAGTAATTCAAGAAAATCAGCCTCTATTTTTTCAGGATTGTCATGTATCAATGCCAATCCGTTGAATGCGCCAACCGCACCCGAAAATTGCCCGCGTAAGTTTTGTCCTGCTTCGTGTACTTTTTCAATCCGGGTACCGAGTCTACTGACATAGAGTGCCAACGCGTAACCATAAGTAATCGGTTCTGCGTGTTGTCCGTGTGTTCTTCCTATTTGGGGTGTATCCGCATGGTCTCGTGCTAATGCGATCAGTTGCTTTTCTAACGCTATCATATCCGGAACAATTACATCCGCAATCAGTGTTTTGAATCTTATTGCTGTAGCCGTATCCAAGATGTCTGCTGACGTTGCAAACAGGTGGACGTAGGGACGTGCTTCAGTACTGATTTTTCTACGGATTACATTTACGAGTGAACGGATATTGTGTCTGATACGTCTCTGTTCTTCGTATACCTCTTCTGCTGTTACGTGTTCCACTGCTTGTTCGACTTCATCTGCGATTTCGGTTGTGCAGACACCATATTTCGCAAGTGTCCGGACTAACGCTGCCTCTACCTTCGCTTGACAGGTTACATATCCTGCTTCGGAGACGTAGGGTAGCAATCGTTTCATAAAAGTTTCATCGCCGCCATAGTATCTAAAATCTAAAGGACTGACAGCTTCATATAGTTGCATGTATTTACATATCTCCAAGTTTTTGAGGTCATTATATATTAAACTGTTAATAAAGTAAAGTGTTTTGTTGGGTGGGGTGTGTATAGTTTTGATTACTTATGCGCGAATTTTGAGGATTTCCCAGACCGGTAGGTGCTATGACCTTTTTGATGGTCTTTCTTGTAACACAGGTATGACATAGCAGTGAATCACCACGCCATCAACAGTATCTGTCTCAAATTTAGAGATTGACTTTTCTGTATAGTCAAACACTATGTAATAGCCTTCTTTTGCATTCTCATTCTTCATATAAGCTGCAAGCTGTATCTTTCCTGTTTGATAGGATTTTTCACTTCTCCATATTTTGGTTTCAATGATATACTTTCTACCCTTGTGTACAACAATGAGATCTGCCCTGCCTCTACCTGTTGGCACCTCAAGAAACATAGTTGCACCTATAAGGTTAACATATTCATCAAGATATCCAAATAAGAGATATTGACCAACGAATTCTTGAGGCGTTTCTGGCACTTGGAGGATTCTAAAACCTGCTCGGGATATGAAGTTCCTAAAGTTTTCAATTAAAGTATCCATTTGCAGTTGGCCTCCAGCAGTGACAAATTCTTTAAAATCATGGGGTCCATCTTCAGTGAAGTATTGATCTTCAAGTCCATTGATTAAGGGTTGAAACAATTGGATCAGACGTTGGAGATAGATAGGATTGTGAACTGCACACAATCCATTTTCATCTTCAGCAATTATTCCATAAGTTGCAAGTTCACTGATGATCTCATTGTCAAGGTTGAATCGTCGGTTTTCACCATTTAATGCGATCCCCATCAAGAATCTTTCAAAACGTGGGTCATTCCGTATATTTCCGGTAAGATGTGATATATTTGTATTGCTTTCTTTAAGTATCTGTTTGTAGGAAACATTAAAATGATCCATCTGAATTATCTCAGATTTCGGTATGTTCATCTCCTCAGTAAGAATTTGCCCAAATCTATTGACCAGAAAGGGTTGTCCAGCAGAATATTTATGTATTGCTTCAATGACACTCGTGTCAATTTCTTGTCCAACTTCATCAGTATATTGGGCAAAAAGTTCTTGAACCTGTTCAAGTGTAAAGTTTAATAGTTTAAACTCATCTTGGATATTGAAGGGTGATATAGAACGGTCATAATTCAGTTGTGTGATATTTTTGACACCAACTATACCTACGCTATACGGACATCTATGTCCTAAGTGCGATAGGTAAATATGACGTAATGAATGTAGAAACCCGCGGAGTGCATCAGGAGGAATTCCATCAAATTCGTCGAATATGATAACTAAACGAATGCCCTGTATAAGTTTACCAAAGTCATAAAAAAAATCAGCCATGGAAATATGGTCTGTAAGAGTAACTGAATTCAAGAATTTAGAGATCTGATTTCTTGGTAATTCTTCTCGATCCATAATAGCAGAATTAATCTCTTTGCAGATATCCTTTCCGAAAGCGTCATAAAACCTATTGGTATTGGTATCCACAAATTTTTCAAAGTTTAGTTGTATAGGCAGATATTCTGTTTCCTGCTCTCTTATCGTAGTAATTGCGTTTCTAAAAAAGGTCGTTTTACCTGTCTGTCGAGGTGCAAATAGCACAATATATCTGCCTTCCTTCACCCGATGAATGAAATCTATGCGTTCATCATGGCGAGAGACGACATAATTCTTATCCGGAAATACAGGTCCAAATGTTCCAAAAGATTTCATAAATCAACTCCAGTAATTGGCATGACATGCGTGGTATTATTATACAATCTCACTGTTAGAATGTCAATAAGTCCTGTTTTTCCTAATAAAATCCTTGACAATAAAAAAACCTTTGTGTAAAATATAGAAAAGTCATAGAATAATAATTGGGATAATTGGAGAATAGAAGTCATGACACATCAAATGCTGAACAAAATAATATCCTCTAAGCAATCCTTTGTGATGTATATTCTAATAGGAACACTGTTAACGGGTTGTGCCATAGCACCCAATCCTGAGATTGATGTTTTTATTGAAGCAATTGAAGGACAAAGTGATACAAAGATTGATCCGCAGACGGGTGCTGTTACAATGCAAAAGAATGGTGTAGCAGTAACATTAGAACCGTTAGATGAAATTGAGATGTATTCCCTGACAGAAGACCCGCATATCAATCCTTATCTTGTGGTAGAGGATAACGGCAACGTTGAACCTATGTACACAGTCTTTTTTATGACTGTTCACAATCTGACAACACCAAGGGTTGTCGTTGAGGAATCCGCACAACTCATAGACCGAAACGGTGCACAATACGCAAATTTGCCTTTCGATTACTTTGAAGACCTTTACGGCAGTGTGACGAAGACAGATCAAAATCTACAGCAATCCAGAACTCTTCCACATTACCAGCCATATTATCCATATTACCGTTCATATCTGGATATTGCGTCATTGCAAGCAGGCCAAGAATTTGCAGCTGAAAGTCTATTTGAGAGTGGTAAGTTGTTTAAGGGTGCGAAACGAAGTGGACTCATTGTTTTTGATAGATTGAATCGTGACACTGTTGATATGAGGATTATTGTGCCAGAAATCAGTATAATTCATTCTGAAGAGAAACATGAAAAACTAAAATTTAACTTTGATTTTAAACAGGTCATCGCAAAGAATTGATTGCCGTTATTATATGGGGCAGGGACCTAACTTGTATTACCAAGGCACAATCTAACAGGATGTGCTACAGGCAAACTTATTGAAGGGAGAATAGAATGATGAGAATGTGGTTTGTAGGAGTGTTGATATTAGGATTAATTACCTTTTCTGGTTGTCAACCTTCAGATAAAACGGCAGATAATGCTACAGATAATACTACAGATGATACGCAGGAAGCACAACAAGAGCTTAAAATAGCAGTTGCTGCTCCGCTTACAGGAGGTTCTGCAGCCTTTGGGGAAATGATAAGAAAGGGGGCAGAGCTCAAACAGAAAGAGATAAACGAAGCGGGCGGAATAAACGGTAGAATGCTTACAATCGTTTTTAAAGATGATGCTGGTAAAGAATCTGAAGCGACCCTTGTTGCTGAAGGGATCGCTAACGACAAAAAGATATTAGCAGTTGTCGGTCATTTTAACAGCAGATGTACATTATCAGGTCAGGAGATCTATGATAGAGCTGGAATTGTTGAGTTTTCACCAGGTTCAACAAATATCACTGTCTGTGAACTCAGCAAATGGACATTTCGCAACTTATACCATGATGGTTTTCAAGGAAAGTTCATCGCGCAATACATAGATGATGTCTTGACTGAGATTGAAACTGTCGCGGTTTTTTTTCATAACGATGACTACGGACGTGGTCTCAGAGACGCATTTGTCGCTGAAGCAGAAAAAATTGGGCTCATGATCGTTGCATCAGAGGCTTATGAAGAAGATACAACAAACTTCAAAGCACAACTCACCAGTATAAAGGCAAAGAAGCCAGATGCAATCTTCATCTCAGGTCTTTATGCACAAGCCGGTTTAATTGTCAAACAAGCGCGAGAGGCAGGTGTTACTTCACAGTTCTACGGTGCTGATGGGATTGACAATGAAGTCTTTTTGACAACTGCCGGATCACGCGCTGCTGAAGGCACATACATTACGACACCTTTCGTATTCGGGGAAGACGATCCAAAAGCAAAGGAGATGGCTGCTAATTTTGTAGAACATCACAATGTTCCGCCAGATACTTGGGCAGCATTAACTTATGACGCTGTAGGAATGATTGCTGAAGCCTTAGAAAAAACTTATAATCCTGAAGCAGAACTTGCAGAGAATCGTAAGGCTATTCGCGAACATCTGGCAGCAATTGATACGCCTGAAGAAGGGTATATGGGTGTAACGGGTCTCACATATTTTGATCACAATGGTGACACAGTCAATAAACCCGCTTATGTTAAAGTTGTTAAGGATGGCAAGTTTGTACCCGCAGAGAAACAACTTCTTGATAAGAAATAAACGTACTATAGAATGACACGTTTTTTGAATTAACACCTTATCCTATTTCTCTATTTTCGATACATAGAAAGTTAAGTATATGTGGGCACAGTATTTTGAACAGTTTATCAACGGTTTGGTTCAAGGTGGAATCTACGCGCTTATAGCCGTCGGTTACACCATGGTTTACGGCATCATCCAACTGATTAACTTTGCACACGGTGAAATCTACATGTTCGGTGCCTACTTCGGACTGATTCTTATCACCGTATTTCACATTCCGTTTTGGATTGCCTTACCGTTAGCGATGTTGCTATGTGCGCTGTTAGGCATGTTGATTGATTATGTAGCCTATCGTCCCCTTCGTACTGCCCCTCGTTTGTCTGCATTGATAACTGCCATTGGAATCTCGATTGCACTTCAGAACCTGGCCCGTATGTTTTGGACAGCAGAACCTCAAGTTTATCCAACAGATTCGCTACCATCAATCTTTGTCAGTGGATTAAACGATATGGGTGAGGTGATTAACGTAATTCCGCTACCAGGGGGTGGTACGCTTCCTTATCGGGATGTTTTTATTCTACTGATTGCTGTCGCGTTGATGATTATTCTCAACCTATTGATATACTATACAAGGATAGGAAAGGCTATGCGAGCATGTGCACAGAATGCTGTCGCAGCGAATCTCATGGGTATTAATGCAAACAGAGTGATTTTAGCAACTTTTGCAGTCGGTTCTGCATTAGGTGCAGTTGCGGGTGTGATGGTCGGACTGAGTGAAAATGTTACACCCACCATGGGGTACTATAAGGGGGTTGCGGCTTTCGCAGCAGCAGTTCTGGGGGGTATTGGCAGCGTCACAGGCGCGATAGTCGGCGGGTTACTCATAGGTCTGGCAGAGGCGTTTGGTGCTGATTTTCACTCAGGTTATCGGATCGCATTTGCCTACATCATCATGATACTGGTAATACTGATTCGTCCAACCGGGCTATTTGGAAAGGCAACAAGCAAGCGTGCATAGGTAATAATCCAATCTAAGGTTAATTATGAAAGATAAACTTACACCAAGGAACATCATTCTCTGTATTGCCATCTGTTCACTACCCTGGTTTCTGATCGGTATTGATGAAATTAGTAGTCTGTTAGATCAATACAGGATCAATTTTGGCTGGCCTGGTGCTGGTTATATCCTTCGGATTATCGTCCGCGCATGCCTCTATATGCTACTTGCAATTGGACTAAATGTCGTCTGTGGTTTTACAGGGTTGCTTGATTTAGGATATGTTGCGTTTTATCTCATCGGCGGGTATACGGCAGGTATACTTATGTCACTTCTTGATGTTCATTATTTGATCGCTTTACCCTTGGCGGTGGTGCATGCAACTGCATGGGGTCTAGTAAGAGGGATCCCTACTTTGCGACTCACCGGAGACTACTTTGCTATCGTTACTTTCGGTTTTGCTGAGTTATTCTTCCGAATCGTCAAAAATGAAACATGGTTGACAGGTGGCGTTCCTAATGGGCAATTGCGCGGCGTTCCTGCTCCCACAATACCATTCACCTCTATATCTTTCGATCTAAACTGGCACCACTACTACCACATTATAATCCTATTGGCTTTAGTCGTTTTCGTTACCTATAGGTTGCAAAACTCAAGAGTTGGCAGGGCATGGGTTGCAATTCGAGAAGATGAGCAAGCCGCAGAGAGTATGGGGATAAATGTTGGTCGCTATAAGTCCTTAGCTTTTGCAGTAAGTGCTGCAATAGGGGGTATTGGCGGGGCATTCTTAGCACAGTTTCAAGTCAGTTTCAGTGCACAATTCTTTGAGTTTTGGGAATCCATCTTCATACTCTGCATGGTCGTCTTGGGTGGCATGGGAAGCATCAGGGGGGCAATGTTAGGTGCTGCAATTCTTGGATCGTTAGGTGAAATACTCCGTGTGGCTCTATCAAAGTATCCTGAAATCGCCGGATCCCGTATGCTTCTCTTTGGATTAATCTTAGTTCTCTTAATGCGTTTCCGTCCTGCGGGATTGATGTACAAAAAAACATAAGCCCTACATTACTTGTACTCTAAAAATATCAATTATCAGCATGCATTCTCCACTGCTGCATAAGTAATTCTCCTACCAAGAACACTATTGCAATGAAAATAAACCATTGAAATCTATCCCGCAATTCACCATCTGGAGGAATCTTATATCTCTGCTTCTCAAGCCTTGATAGATCTGACATCAACTGAGAAACCCCTATATCTGCGTGATAGTAGTTGCCATCACCCGACTTAGCCAATTCAAACAACCCCTCTTCATCCAAGGTTGTTAGCACGAGTTGACCGCTTGTATCCCGTTTGTATCCCATGCTTTCATCAGGCAGCGGAATAGGTACAGACTTGCCAGAATCCCCAAAACCGACACAGTAGATAGATACTCCTTCCATCTTCGCTGCTTCCACTGCATCAGATACATCTTCACCGTGGTCCTCACCATCGGTAAATAGAATCAGAACTTTATGTCCACTTGCATGTGTCATAGTAGGAACAGAATCGCTACTTTCACGAATGAATCGTTCCTTTGCGACCTCTATTGCATTGCCTATACGAGTTCCACGATGCACCAGTGATTCGGGTTTCAATGCAGACAAAAACTCTCTGATAGTACTAACATCATCTGTCAGTGGACATACGACAACAGCTGCTTCAGCAAAATAGAGGAGTCCGACCCGGTCACCCTGTAGTTGATCCAGCAGTTCAAAAATCACATTTTTTGCCTGGGTAAGTCTACGCACGGCATCACCATCGGTAGCAAGCATACTTGTAGAAGTGTCCAATGCCAGCATCACATCTAATTTTTCAGTAACAGTTTCAGGTTTCTTTCCCCACTGCGGAAATGTCAGTGCCAGAGATATAGCAAGGAATATCAAGATCAATAATACGACCTCAACTTTTCTCCTTTTTATGTCAGAAGCACTCATACTGCTTTGGTAAAGCAATATCGCTTTCTGTTTTCTATGCCAACCGAATCGTAACAGAAGTAAAAAAACAGGCAACCCGAATAAAATATAAGTCAGAAAATCCGGATTACCGAAACGGAACCAATTCATGCTTCTACTATGGATTGATGATTATAGGTAATGAATCTTATAAATGTTGATTCAACCATTCAATGTGTCGTTTATATCTCTCTATTTCCTCAAGTTTCCTCGTCTCACTCCAATTGTTGTTCTTACTGAGAAAGTTCACTATCTGCTCTGCAATGTCTAAACCTTGTCCTTGGGTCCATCCAATACGTGTCCGTCTCCATAACACGTCATCAAGCGTTATTGCCATTTCTCCGGTGAAAGCATAGAGGATTTCTGCTTTCAAAAAAGGGTGATCGTCTGTCATCCGATCTGCAAGACTGGCATCACGATTAACTAATTCCTGAATACTTAGGTAACCGATGTAGCCATATCTCTGAATAAGACGTTCTCGATCTATCTCTACAGATTGAATGCGTCCATCGTCCGCTTGTTTGGGTTCATCAGGAACGATTACATCTGAATTGGCACTCGGTAATGGGCAGCGTGCAGTCTTACATTGACGAGGCACACTTAAAAAATCTGCGATATAATCTACTGTCTCTTCTGCTATAAGGCGATGTGTCGTAAGTTTTCCACCATACACATAGAGGATACCACTTGGACTTTCAGTTATCAAATGTTCTCTTGAAACAAAATTCTTGCTATCACCTATCAGTTTTGTCTGATTATTAGCAATCAGAGGACGTATCCCAGCATAGGTGCCAATAATAGAGTTCTGATCCAATGACATACCTGGAAAAAGTCTTTTTGCCTCAGCAAGCAAATATGAGACTTCATCAGCAGATGGACGAACATCCTTTGGGTCACCTTCAGGCGTAGTTTCTGTTGTGCCAACTATGGATGTATTATCATCGCCTGGAAGAATAAAGATAGCGCGTTGCTTTGCATTTTGCTGTTTTTCAGATTGTGTTAATGCAACAATCCCATAATTATCAGTTGGATCAACTTTAGTACAACGCGGCAAAATCAGATGAATACCCTTGGCGTTCTTTTTCTCCAATCGTAGTTGGCCATTATAACTGGGGTCTTTCTGCCACAACATGTCTGTCCACGGGCCCGTTGTTGAAACAATTTTTCTTGCACAAATCTCAAAACACTCATCCGTTATACAATCTTTTGCTAAAACACGATACATCGTCTCCGGTGGATTTGGGATGGAAACATACTCAACAAACGCTACGTAATTTGCGATTACACCACCATGCAAATGTGCATCTTTTATCGTTGCCAGGGTCAACCTTGCATCGTCAACAATGCTATCCCATAACACGACACAACCTTTTAAACCATCGGTTGAAATGGGACCCACTTTAGACTGAATTTTATCAGTATCAATATGTAACTTTGCTTTCTCGGATGCATCCGATTTTGATAGATGATTATAGTATTGTGCTGCAAGACGGATACCCGCAAGTGGATACGGGTCACCTTTATAGCGAAGAATTGCTAATGGGATAGGTTTTACGAGATTAGGTGCGATATGTGTTAAGGTTTCACGTTCCTTACGGGACTGCTTAACAAGTGCAATATCACGCTTAGCAATATAACGGAATCCGCCATGAATTAATTGAGAACTAGCACCACTTGTACCGCAGGCAAAATCCCCCTGTTCAATCAATCCTGCTTTGATATCACCGTTTAATGCCAAGTCTCGGATCAACCCAGCTCCTACAATACAACCCCCGATAACTAAAACATCTAACGGGTCCGTGTTGAGTGTCTTTATATATT
>VXOP01000304.1 GCA_009839975.1 Candidatus Poribacteria bacterium | reverse complement strand
TAGGTCGGGTAGAGGAACGAAACCCGACATGATAGACATAAACAATACATGTCGGGTTTCGTTCCTCTACCCGACCTACAATGTAAGATTAGACAGTTTACTATGTTGAATTATCTGATACATTATCCATTGGATTTCTTCAGGAAAACCGACTTCTATGATGGCTTTATCTTCAAATAACCCTCTATAAAAGCATCTAAATCCCCGTTCAAGACAGAGTCAACGTTTCCTGTCTCAATGTTAGTTCTTGTGTCTTTCACACGTTGATAGGGATGCAAGACATAAGATCGGATTTGGCTTCCAAAGTCAATATCTCTACGTTCAGGTTGTAGCTTGGCAATTTCCTCATCACGTTGTGCGCGATAGAACAGATACAGTCGAGAACGCATTTCCTTCATGGCAATTTCTCTGTTCTTGTGTTGAGAACGTTCATTCTGACACTGCACCATTATCCCCGTTGGTTTGTGCGTAATACGGACGGCAGAGTCTGTTACATTCACATGTTGACCACCTGCACCGCTTGCACGAAACGTATCAATACGTAGGTCTTCAGTATTGATTTCTACTTCAACACTGTCATCAATTTCGGGGGTGACATAGACTGCTGCAAAAGATGTGTGTCGGCGTTTGTTGAAGTCGAAAGGAGATAACCGAACCAGTCGGTGAACCCCAGATTCGGCTTGAAGATATCCATAGGCTGATGGACCACTGACAAAAATGGTTGCACCTTTAATTCCCGCTTCGTCCCCTGGTGTGATATCTGCTATTTCGGAGGTGTAGCTATGTTGGTCGCACCAACGTAGATACATTCGCATCAGCATCCCTGCCCAATCCTGTGCATCAACTCCCCCAGCCCCGGGATGAATGCTCAGTATTGCGTTGTTTTTGTCAAACTCACCGTTCAGCATCAATCGTAATTCGATTTTCTCTAACTGTGCGGTAACTTCTTTTAATCCGCTTTCAATTTCTGGTTCAAAAGTGTTGTCGCTTTCTTCAATTGCAAGCTCCAATAAGGTCTGTAAATCTTCAACTAAACTTGCTACTTTCTCATATTCACCAATTTCATCTTTGAGACTTGATATACGTTGATTTACTTTTTGCACCTGTTGTGAGTTTGCCCAGAAATCTGGTTTCAATGCTTCTTTCTCAAGTTCAACCAACTCTTGCTGTTTTGTTGGGAGGTCAAAGATACCCCCTGAGTTCTTGAAGTTGAGTTGTAATCCTGTCTATTTCTGATTTATGGTCTGATAGCATATTTTCCATCCATTATTTTGAATTAGTTAATTTAGAACTTACCCATTCCCTCTGATAAGGGGGTTAGGGGTTAAAAAGTCGTTATTTCAATGATATATTAGTGATTTAACCCCCTAAATCCCCCTTATCAGGGGGACTTTAAGAGCCAGTTATTATTTTTGGGCGTAAGTCCTGTTAATTTGTTGTTTTTGATGAGATTAAACCGATTATTCGTGCTGTTGTTAAACTGACGATAGAAAACACGATACAGAGAATTGGAAGCCAATCGCCATAACGTGTGTAAAGCGTCAGGTTTCCTTCTTTAAGATCGATTTCTGCATTTATGAATTGGTCTTCTGTTTGGGGTGTTACCATCGGTCTTTTTATTTTTCCATATTTGTCAACGACACATGTGTACCCGCCATTGGCACATCTGAAAACGGCTATTCTGTTCTCTACTGCTCGCATCGGTGCCATCGCTAAATGAAGTTGAGGGAATGCAGTGCCGACAAACCAAGCATCGTTGGTCAGAATACCCATTACATCTGCACCCTCTTTCACAAACTTACGAAAATGATTTGGAAATGCAGATTCGAAGCAGATTGATGTTCCAACCTCTAATCTATCTCCTTCCGATTGCTGAACATTTACAATTGGTAACGTATTTAAAGACTTACCGTGTTCATAAGGTTGAAATTGGATAAAGTTTGGTAAAAAGTCTGCTAATGGGACATACTCTCCAAACGGCACAAGGTGCATTTTTGCATATTTCCCTACAATCTCACTGTCAGAAGATACAGAAATGACACGGTTGTAAAGATTATCCAATGCATCAGGATCAGTTGCTCCGATAAGCATCGGTATTTTTCCGATTTGATCTTGGAAATTCCTAAAACGTCTATTGTAGTTTGGTAATTTACCTGACAGAATTCCTCCGCTTACAGAGGTCTCGGGCCAAACTATTAGATCCGGTTTTTCTGAAGCAGCTTCTCTTGATAACTTGAGATACTTAGCGAATATACTTGGAAAATTCCCCCTTTGCCATTTCTCAAGTTGTGATATATTACCGGGTACAAGCCCAACCTTCAAACTGTTTTCTGTATCAGCATGCCTATCAATTACCACAAAACCGTGGATAATACATACCATTGTTAGAAGACACGGCACAATAACAGTTATCAGTTCATCGCGCCATCTGCTAAAATTGCAGATAAACTTTGCGATTCCTGCGTTAAAAAAAACGACCAGAAAACTGATGCCGTAAACACCTGTAATTGAAGCGATCTGAATTCCGTGTGTAAAGTTCCACTGTGAATAACCGATGTTCCCCCACGGAAATCCTGTTAAGAGCCAACCTTTTATCCATTCTAAACTAACCCAGATGGATGCGACTGCAGTAGGGTATAATATTCCTGTCCGCCCTGGCAAAATATGGACTAATACTGCAAAGACTGCAAAATAGAGTGCAGTATAACCTACTAAGAGTGTATAACCGAGCAGGGTTGTTAGGATGTGTGCATAAGGATATAACAGAACAATTGCTAACAATAGACCTGCGAAAAAAACCAATCCTGATATGTACCCCATCAAGAATGAGGATTTCCGACTCACTCTCGTCTCAAGTGCAATCAATAAAGGAATCAATGCGACCCACGCCAGTGGAAAGAAGTTGACGTTAGGAAAACTACAAAACAAGAGGATACCTGAACTGCCTGCAAGTAGATAACGATAGCGTTTTACAAAACTCAAAGTCTTTTCCATGGCTCAAATAAATTTATGGAGATATTATCACACCTTTCTGTGGGTGTCAATAGACTCTTTATCACTTTGTGTTTTCGTTGATTTTACCGGACATTTTGATTTTTTAAAAAAGTTGGAAAAATGTTACGAATTTCTTACAGTTCGTAACATTGGTAAATTGGCTTTCACTCCAGTCTGTGTAAGGT
>VXOP01000129.1 GCA_009839975.1 Candidatus Poribacteria bacterium | reverse complement strand
TTACTATAGTTAGGTTAATCTATCTGTCTTGTAGGTTGAATTACCTCTTAATCTAATCTACAAGACCTTCTCAGTAAACTTTCAGCTAAGAAACTGCTGTGTAAGTTACTGTCACTATGTATGTGTCAACTGAGCCCAGCCCTTACTTTCCCGTATAGCATCAATAGCGATCTGATATCGCCATCCATCATGAAACGTCAGATACGATTCGTGTGGTCGTCCTTCAATATCCGCAAGAAAATCGCGGACAAGTGAAGTCCATTTGTTTTGTATCTCGTCTCCGATTTGGGGAAACTCATCAATTAGATTCTGCGGAACATGCAGTTCTTCAGTTTCCTCACCGACGTGTTTTGTGATAGGGTGTAAGATATGTCCGCCTCTTCCCACTAATGTCCCTTGTGTACCGTAGAAAAACCAACCCCCTGTTGGTCTATGGGACGGCACCCCTGGATGTGTCCGCATTGTTACAAGAATAGAATTGCCAGTGTCAGGATTTGGAGGACCGAGTTTAAAAAATGCGGAGTAATCCCATTCAGCATCACAATCTCTCCATTCAAGTTTTGATGCATCTTCTTTAGAGATCATCTCTCTTCGCCATACCCGAAAGTCACGGATTTCGGGTACAACGGGTGCTTTATGCGGGTATATTTTCGCTTCACCCACAGCAGCGGTAACTTTCATTCCAGTCATCCGTTCAAGCATACCGAGTCTATGCGTAAGTCCGTTGTTTAGTGCACCGCCGCCGTGTGCTAAAGAACTCATCCAGTTCCACGGTTTAACCCTATCTGAAGACTGAGGATTATGAATTCTACGTGTGTATCCAATATCAACAGCCGTTATATCTCCGATGACTTTCTGCTTCGTCAGCAATTCACGCACGAAGGCGTTAGTGGGATCATATAGATGTGTTGCAGCGAATGCGTGTTTTAAATCCGTGTCTTTGACCAGACTGTAGATATGTCCAGCAGCTTCTGCCGTGAGTGCTAACGGTTTTTCACATACAATATGACAACCGAGTTCGACTGCTAATTCAATCACCTCTGTTCGTAGAATAGCAGGTGTTGTTACTGCTACGATGTCCGGTTTATGTTCTAATAGACTTTTCCGCCAATCTATAGAAGCATCTAGCACACCTAAACCAGATGCGACTTTCTGGACGATGTCCGGTTTACGCGCACAGATAGCGAGGACGTCAACACCGTAATGTTGAAACGCTTTCGTATGTCCTTCTGCTGACCATCCTGCACCGACAACCACTGCTGTTAGTTTTTTGTTCATTGCTATTTTGTATCTCCGATGTGTTTTATTAATTTTTTTGGGAATTAACACCAATGTCCGTATAGCATCTGAAATTGAAATACGTTCTAACTACTCCCATAAGATTACTGTCCCATCTAAGCTCCCACTTGCAATTGTGTTACCATCAGGACTAAAGGCAACGCTTCTGACCCAAGACGTATGTCCAGGTAGTGTGCGGATAAGTTCACCGGTGTTCGTATTCCATATCCGGACTGTCTGGTCTGCGCTCCCACTTGCGAGGGTGCTACCATCAGGACTAAAAGATACACATAAGACATCATCCTTATGCCCTTCAAGTGTGCGGAGATGCGTACCAGTCTTGGCATTCCATAGACGGATAGTGTCGTCAATACTCCCACTGGCGAGAGTGCTGCCATGAGGACTAAAAGATACGCTATTGACCCCACTCCCATGTCCTTCCAGGGTACGGAGATATTCACCGGTGCCCACATGCCATATAGGAATTCTGGATCCAGAACTTCCACTTGCGAGGATACTCCCATCAGCACTAAACGATACGCTGTAGTAATTACCCATATTCTTCAACCCCAATAGGGTACGGAGATGCTTACCGGTGTTCACATGCCATAGACGGACTGTGTCGCCAAAACTCCCACTTGCGAGAGTACTACCATCAGGACTAAAGGATACGCTGAATATACTGTCTTTATGCCCTTCAAGGGTGCGGAGATGCGTGCCGGTGTTTGCATCCCATAGGCGGATAGTGTCGTCAAAACTCCCACTTGCGAGGGTGCTGCTGCCATCAGGACTAAAAGATACGCTCCAGACCAAATCCGTATGTCCTTCAAGGGTGCGGAGATGTGTGGCGGTGTTTACATCCCATAGATGGATAGTTTTGTCATCACTTCCACTGGCAAGGATACTGCCATCAGGACTAAAAGATACACTCCAAACCCTATCCGTATGTCCTTCAATTGTTCGGAAATTTGTGCCGGCACTCACATTCCAGAGATGGATAGTGTTATCGGCACCCCCACTTGCAAGCGTTCTGAAATCAGGACTAAAAGATACGCTCCTGATCGAACCATTATGTCCTTCAAGTGAGCGAAGATGCGTGCCGGTGTTTGCATCCCACAGACAGATGATTCTACCATTATTTCCACTGGCGAGAGTGCTACCATCAGGACTAAAGGATACGGTATAGATCTGAGTATAGCTCTGAATTTCAGGTCTTTTAAGGGTGCGGAGATGTTTGCCTGTTTTCGCATTCCACAGACGAATAGTACCGTCCCAACTCCCACTGACGAGAGTACTACCATCTGGACTAAAGGATACACTCACAACCGAATTCGTATGCCCTTCAAGGGTGTGTAGATGCTCGCCGGTATTTGCATTCCATAGACGGATAGTATTGTCATAACCTCCACTGGCGAGAATACTACCATCTGGATTAAAGGATACATTCACAACCGCATCCGTATGCCCTTCAAGGGTGCGGAGAGGCATGCCAGTTTTTACATTCCATAGGCGGATGGTCTTGTCATGACCTCCACTTGCGAGAGTACTACCATCAGGACTAAAAACTACGCTCCGAACCTTATTTCCCCAGAATGTGTGGAGATGTTTGCCGGTACTCACATGCCATAGATGGATAGTGCCGTCCCAACTCCCACTTGCGAGGGTGCTACCATCAGCACTAAAAGATACGCTATAGACATCATCTGTATGTCCAGTGAAGAAGTTCAGTTCTGCACCTGTCTGAACATCATATATCCATACACCGATAGTACTCGCCACTGCCAGTTTGGTACCATCTGGTGAATACACAATCTCCTTGATCTCACCTTTTCCGAGCCGCATTTTCGCACCTTTGGGTAAACCCCATTTTGATGAGTCTTGAGCAAAGATGCAGGTTGTAAAGGTTAGTGCCATGCAGCATGCTATCAC
>VXOP01000002.1 GCA_009839975.1 Candidatus Poribacteria bacterium | reverse complement strand
AGCCTATCAATCACACCGCAAGATACATCAGGTAATGTCGCACAGAGTGCTACGACATACCAATTCCGATTGGATTTACAAGTACCCAAGATTACTTCAGTAAATGCAAATGTAGCTGACACACAGGTAGCACTAATGCCTTACGAAGAACCAATTATCTCACATTCGTTCAGTAGTTTTACCCTTGAGTTTACAGATTCAGAGAACCTTGACGATGAGAATACGTTGATAGGTTTATCAGGACCAAACGGACAAGAGATTGCAGTTACACTTGAAAACGGTGAAGATTCTAAGTATGTTGTCCGATTTGTTGCCTTAACAGAAAATGGACTGTATACCATCTCTGTTACACCTCAGGATAAGGCAGGAAATGTTGGACAGAGTGTCTATCAATACCAGTTCCGACTTGATATTGCGCTTCCAACAGTCCAATCTATTAGTATTGATGGGAAGCTTGGCTCAACTATTTATGTAAGTAATTCCACGCCTCGCATAATTGCATCATTAACGGATGCTTTAGGTGTTGGGTTATCGTTCGGTGAGGACGGTTCTTCTATAGTTGTGACGGACGCGAATGGTCTACAAATTCCAGGAACGACAACCCTTAACGACTCAAATCAATTGATCTGGATTCCTATCCCATTTGCGACAGATGGTAGTGCTGATGGACAATATAATGTTGCTGTAACACCTATTGATATGAATGGTCGTTCTGGAACTGTAGTCAACCGTAATTTTATTTATGATTCACAGGCACCGCGTATAACTGCTGCCTCGCCAATCACACTTCATGCACCAGTTTCTTATATTGGTAGTGGCTTAAGTGAGTTCATTCTTACGATAGAGGATGAAGGGCCTGCTGGTTTTGTTCTATTGTCACAAGTTGCTGCATTGATGGATGCCTCAGATAAACTTGTTCCAGCGACTATAACGCATGATGATCTTACAGACCAATTATACCTAACACTTTCAACACCTTTTGCTAATGATGGAAGTGCAGATGGAACTTATACGTTAAACGTCGCATTGATTGACAAGGCAGGGAACCGCAAGACGTCTCAGTATACAGTGGTATATGATTCCAGGATACCCCAGATATCTTCGGTACAAGTCAATACTGCTGGTGTAGCCAAGGATCTTGTAGCGAATGAAGTTACAGAACTTTCAGAATCTATCAGTACTATCACGCTCAGTTTCTCAGAAGCCACCAGAGTCGACTTTGCCAATACTGAGGTCTTATTGCTTGATCCGTCCGATCTATCAGTACCGCTCACAATTGAGGATGATGGGGTTTCTGAGATGACGATACGTTTCCCAAATCTGACCGAAATTGGTCAATACATTCTATCTGTGGCACCACAGGATATTGCTGGCAATACTGCAACAAGTCCGATTGAATATACTTTCAATTTGGAATTCATCCTGCCGACCGTTGAATCAGTCCAAATAGGGGATACCATAACACTTGGCAGCGGGGACATCGCTTATGTCAATGCCGATAACCTTGTGATTATTGCTAATCTACTTGATCCAGCTGGTACTGGTTTATCCTTTGATCCACTCACGGGTTCCGATATCACGGTTACAACGCTTGATGGAATAATTGTGTTTGGTTCTACAGGTACAAATAACAGTGATGTTATAGCATGGGAACCGATTACATTATCAACCGATGGTAGTTCTGATGGAAGATATGCTGTGTATGTAACGCCTGTAGACAAAGAGGGACGCGAGGGGAGTACCATTTATCGAGAGTTTATTTTAGATACACAAGAACCTGAAATAACCGCTGCATCTCCTGTCAATCTGAGTCAACCTGTCTCTTATGTGGGTGAAAGTCTAACACAACTCCAATTTGCGGTTCAGGACGTAGGACCGGCAGACCTACTGCTTGAAGATCAGCAGATTAGTTTACGGAATCAAAGCGGGGCTATCATTCCTACAAAACTCACAAATGACAGTCAAAACCAACTCTATCTTACGCTTAATGAACCCTTACCGCTTGATGGTAGTATGGATGGTGAATATACAGTTGTCATTGCGTTCACTGACAAAGCAGGAAATACGCTTTCTGTTGAACATCCGATCATATATGACACACAAGCACCCACACTCGTTAGTACTGTCCCGGATGATGGCGAATTACTCACTGAAGACCTGACACAGATAGTGGTGAATCTGAACGATGCAGGGGAGAGTGGTATTGATTGGTTGAACACTACAGTAACCCTGATTGACCCAAACGGTGTTGAAATTTCAGGTGATGTATCCAGTAATGGAAAAACACAGTTGACACTCAACACGAATCAACTCGTTGCAGATGGTAGGTATATCATACGTGTGCAAGCTATTGACAGGGCGGGTAACGGAAGCTTGTCCGTTTTTGAGAGCAGTTTTCTGCTGTCAAGACTCTTACCGGCAGTAATTTCTACAAAACCTATCACTGCACCAGAAGATGAAGCATACATAAACGAAGTAGTTGAACAGATTGAAGTCATGCTTCAGACGGAGGACGCGCGACACCTTTCTACCGTCCGACTGTTGAATGCTGATGGGCAAGTTGTCGCTGGACAACAGCATCGAGAAACAGACAAATTGATTTATCAGTTAGTCCGTCCACTTGCTACAGATGGTTCCGAAGATGGCGTATATACGATTGAATTCACCCCAATCAGTGCATCAGGTCGAAGTGGTGAAGTGCAAAGCATGACATTCACTTATGATACACAAGTTCCCGAACTTATAACGGATGATATTCAACTGATTGTTGCCGAACCAGAGGTGAATAATTCGCTCATTGAAATTAGAGTTCCTATAACCGATATCCAGGCAGGTGTTGACTGGGAGAACCTTGATGCCGCGTGGTTTGCCTTTGAGCAACTTACACCGAATAGGGATGAAATCACTGGACGTCTGTCGTATGATGACGAGCAGAGCATCCTTATTTTTAGACTCAATGTTCCGCTTGCAGATAACGGTTCCGCCGATGGTGAATATAGGATTACAATAACACCAATAGATAAAGCAGGAAATGGTGATGAAACTTATGAGAAGGAACTGACTTATGACACAAGTCCGCCTGTCATAGACCCCAATACTTTGCTCATAAATGATGCACCGCTACTTATAGACATAGATGCTGAAGATTATCCAAGTTCGATCTCTACTTCTGGCGGTGTCGTTATTCAAGCAAGTATTACAGATGTAGGTTTAGGTGTTAATCTTTCACAGTCAAGCATCACTATCATAAATCCGAATGGACAGGAGATCTCTGGTACATCCCAACAGAACGGTATTGATACAATTGTTTTCAAATCTGATGGTTTGAATGTTGAGGGTATCTATCAAGTTACGATAACAGGTACTGGTAACGACTCAGAACTTCTCGGTTTTTCTCCCAAAGCCTCAATTACTGTTGCGTTTCTCTACGAGACAACGCAACCGACGGGTAGTGTGATAAACGACGGTGGTAAGACTGAATTTACCGATGAGGCAATTCCATTTGAAGGAACCGCTGTTGACCCGGAAGGTTCACGCCGCGCGGGACAACAAGGTGAGAATGAGGTGCCTGTCCCCGCATCAGGTGTCATGTTGGTAGAAATTGTCGGTACTGGTCCAGATGGACAAGAGATAGAACCCGTGCCAGCGGAAGATGATAGCAACGCACAAGCACAACCGTGGAGTAGTTGGTCGGTAGATTTCTTGCCTACACGTTCAGGAGAGTATGATTTAGACTTACGTGTTACGGACAAAGCAGGAAACTATACCGTCTACGACATCGGTGAGTATACGATGTCCGTTTCATTCTCCTTCAAGGGGAACACTTTTGGTTGGCCGAACCCCTTGCGAAAATCAAAAAATGATGTCGCGTTCTTTTCTTTTGACCTAAACGCCCCGGCAGACGAAGCCATTGATATGACACTCTACATCTATGATTGGGGTGGTGATCTGGTTTACAAACAGAAATATGCAAATATCACGACAGGACAACGCGATGACTCACGCATAAAATGGAATTTAGAAAACCAAACAGGAAATTCAGTCGCGCGAGGTATTTATGTGTTCCGGTTAGAAGCTGTCAATGGAGCAGGTAACCGAGCAAACGCTGTCGGG
This sequence comes from Candidatus Poribacteria bacterium, assembly GCA_009839975.1. GTDB lineage: Bacteria > Poribacteria > WGA-4E > WGA-4E > WGA-3G > MSPOR6. The sequence continues at coordinate 24,191 of VXOP01000002.1, read as the reverse complement.
AAAGTTCTTGTCGTTGACTAAGACAAAATAAACTGAAAAATGAATACATGGAGATAAATAATGCACAAACGTCAAGTTGTAGTAGTTCTGATAATAACCTTACTGCTAACCGGTTCTCAAAGTTTCGCACAAGATGAGGGAATTCATGACGGGGCAGGAACTGCTGGTGCAGCATTCCTCAAGATAGAACCAGGAAGCAGACCTGTCGGGATGGGGGGTGCTTTCACAGGACTCGCAAACGACATCAACACCATCTTTTGGAATCCCGCAGGATTAACAGCAGTTCACACGAGAGAACTTACTGCAATGCAACACTTCTCGTTTGTAGATATCAACAATCAATCTATCGGATATGCACAACGTGTTAACCGTCTTGTATGGGGAGCGAGTTTCTTAGGGAGTTTCACCGAAATTGAGAGACGGATTGCTCCAACAGAAACTCCCGACAGCACTGTTACTGTTGGTGGATTTGCTACAGGGTTGTCTCTTGCATATCCGTTAGCAACGAACTTTTCAGTTGGTGGGACAGCGAAATTTATCTCTCAGCAATTGGATATTCAGAATGTATATGGATTTGCAGCTGATTTCGGTGCAATTTTTCATCTACTTGATAATCATCTCGGACTCGGTGTTTCGGTACTAAACGCGGGGGTATTAGATGGAGAGGAGAGTCCCCCAATGGCAATCCGTGCCGGACTCGCTTATAGGAATTTTAATATTGATAGGCGTCGTGAAATGGAAGCCGATTCTGAAGAGATGGGACAACCGGGTGAGCTATGGGCAATTGTGGCTGACGCACATCTACCCCTCATTGATGCGAATCCAAGTTTCCACTTAGGCGCGGAAAGATGGTTTTACGATATTATCGCAGCACGAATTGGGTACCGTATTGGTCTGAACGATAATCCAAGTGATGGATTGTCGATCGGAATCGGTGTTCGCAAGGATGGATTGGACGCATTAGCGAACATAGACTTTCAATTTGATTATGCGTTCGTTCCGGATGCACATGTCGGGCATGCCCATAGAATATCTTTTATCACACGCTTTTAAACTCTGAAAAAAAAAAGAGAATTCGAATTCCATTATACCCCTAGGTCGATAGGTGCGATTAGGAAATCGTACCTATCGACTTGGGAATATCCTTAAATTAAGGCAGATTATCTCACTGTTTCTATACACTCGCCTCCAGCATACGTTCAATCGGTATCCGTGCCTTTTCAATCACATCCGGATCCAGAGTCACTTCATATTCAGATAAGTCATCTCCAGTGTCAATGGCTTCCAGAATATTCCCGATTTTATCAATTCGCACTTTTGCCATGTGTGAACACCTGACTGAACACGCTGTCCAAAACTGTACTTTCGGGAATTCTTGTGCTAAGTTGGATGTTAATTCACATTCCGAAGCGACAAAGGCACGTTCTAAGGTGTCCTCTGCTACGCGACCGGCGATATCTTTCATAATCTGACTGGTACTGCCGTAAAAGTCTGCTTCCTTTAGAACATTTGGACGGCATTCCCAGTGTGCGTACAATTTTCGTTTCGAATGACCTTTAGGTATTTCAAACGATTCACGGATCGACAGCAGATCAGAGAGTGTAAATTTCTCGTGCACCTCACAAACAGCTCCGCGTGCTGTGTTATCTTTACCGGGATATACAACATTCTTCTCGCCTTTCAACTCTTCTTCTAAGTTTTGTGCAAAGAAAATATCAGGAACGAAAATCAGCGTATCCCCAGGCATAGATTTAGCAATATGTGCGGCATTTGCCGATGTACAGCAAATATCCGACTCTGCTTTCGCGTCTGCATAACTATTGACATATATCATTACCGGTGCATCGGGGTAAAGTGCTTTCAGTTTTCTAACGTCTTCCGCTCCGAAGTTATCAGCGAGTGAACAGCCTGCCGTTTTATCTGCTACTAAGACCGTTTTGTCAGGACTTAGTATTTTAGCCGTTTCTGCCATAAACGGCACACCATTAAAAATGAGATAAGGTGATTCTGATTTAGCAGCATACATACTTAACCCAAGCGAATCACCCTGTTCTTCTTTATCGGATAGACCAAAAACCAACGGTTCCATGTAGTTGTGACCTAACATCACAACATCATGCTTCTGTTTCAAAGTTCGTATCTTGTGTACTGTCTTAGCGTGGACTTCAATATCAAGGAAAGTTAAACTTGGGTGGTGTCTGTTATATAACTCCTGTTTAACATCCTCAAGTGTGAGTTCCTTATTGTCCAGTCCGTTTTCTGAACGTCGCGTTTGTTCCACATGGGGAGTATTATCCGTAGTATCCATGTTAATATCACGCTCCAATTTGATCATATTAAGAGCAGATCGTAAACGTCAATGCTTACAGAATCTGTTCTTAACAGTAATATCTGTTCCTAATAGGATACTTATATTTATCGGATTTGTCAAGGATATCACACAAAAATGCAAAATTATGGTATAATTTCTTGTATGAATACGAAAAAAATACTCACCTTCGTCATAGTGACGCTATTAATGCTAAATATGAACTTTACTGCGGATGGTTTCTCGGTCAAACTTAGAGGCAAGCTTGCACTTGCTGGTATTCTCTCAGGGGCTGCGATTCTGACGATTTCGCTTGTTAAGCATGACAGAGAAGTCTCTGAGAACTTATTGTCAGAACTCGGTCGGGCTGAGGCTATCTGGAAGATAGACCGTGGATTTGATGCCTGGTATGTTCATCAGTTCAAAGAACAGTCGTATTATTTCTTAAATAACCGGTATATTCAAGAAAAACCCCCAAATATATTTTTGGGGTCTTTCCTTGAATCTTCACTAATAGGTTCTATCGGTAAGAAATTAAAACATGAGAACAAGGCTAAAAACAGAGAATATATTACCCCATCTCTTATTGATATGACTTTTTTAGCGAACCCCAAGTAGTTGTCATTTTCCCTTTCGCATCAACAGAGAGTCCCTTTATCTGCCTTTCTCTATCTTCATCAGTCGGCAGACGGACGTTTGCTGAACCCGGATCAGTGGCACTATTATTTGAAGTGACGAAAATCGCATCCAACTTGGTAGCATCTTCCCTTGTACCAATGCGAAGAACTGTTTCACCCGTTTTATCAAATTCCCAGACTCTATCAAAAGTTCCCCCATCTAACCAGTGATTGATTCTGTCCCAATGCCACTGGTTTTTTGTGCCGATACTCCATCTATATTCAGTATTTTTTGTTACTTGCGGGTCTTCATCTGGGTCAGAAGGTTGCCATGTAACCCAAAACGAATCGCTATTTCCATCCCAAGCGAACACATGTCCCCAGAGGGCATATTCACCTGTCTTGGGAATATCAATTATGAATTCAACCCAACCTTGGTCACCACCACCTGTTTCAGGAGGTCCTTCCATCCATACATATTTACCGTCAGATGTGCCAGCTTCCTCTGCTATTACCATAGGGGGTTGGAGAACATCTGCTAATTCTGCTTCAAGTGCTATCTCTTCCTCTGCATTAAGTCCCGCAACTATCAGTATGAGTGCTGGAATAATGAGCAGGACATAGAATCTTTTATATTTCATGAGTGATTGCTCCTTTGATATCTAAACAAGTTTAAATGAGGTTTAGGTAGAAACACCTTACACAGATATTCCTACCTAAAATCAGGGAATAGGACATCTTAATCTATCTTTGAGATTTGATCTTACCCCATCTTGTTGTCAATTTCTCTTGAGGTTCAACAGGTGTACTAATATCTTCTGTTGTTGGGTCGCGCGGATTGACGTCATCCACATTATCCGAAAGGTTGTCAGTGATAAAGACAACATCTAACTTCGCTGCATCTTCTCTGACAGCGATTCGGAGTGTTGTTTCTCCGGCACTATCAAACTCCCACTCTCTCTCAAAAGTTCCACCATTTAACCAATGGTTGATACGGTCCCAATGCCATTCATTTTTTGTTCCAATACTCCAACGGTATTGTGTGTTCTTTGTTACCTGTGCGTCTTCGTTTGGATCGGCGGGTTGCCATGTCACCCAAAATGAGTCGCTATTGCCATCCCATACAAAGACCTTTCCCCACAATGCATAGGTGCCGGCATCTGGTATGTTGATATTAAATTCAGCCCAGCCTTGGTCGCCACCACCTGTTGCAGGAGGTCCTTCCATCCATACATATAATCCACCTGACGCTTCATCATCCTCAGCGATTACCATCGGTTCCTGTATTGTATGAGCCATCTCAGCATCAATAGCAAGGTCCCAACAATAACCGGTGCTGTTAGATATTAGCAAACCGATAATGATAAAAATTCCGATTACTTCTGCTCTACTACGCATAGATTTAACTCCTTTTTATTGTTTTCTGGTACCTAAGCGTACCTTGAATTCCGTCACCCATCAATGACGGTATCTATTGGGTTTTAATCTCACCCCAACGGGTGTATTGTAAATAAAGTGGATCAATAGTTAGTTCGCTTGAGGGATGCTGCCATTTCGGCTGCGCTGCCCAAGCACTGTTGTTTATCAATTCACGACGTTCAGTGCCTTCTACATTCATCAGATGAATTACCCATCTCCCATCCATTTCGGCTTGAAAAGCGATCTTATGACCATCTGGAGACCAAGACGGTACCGCTTCATCTTCCGGTGTATCGGTAAGGACTTTTTTGTTTTCACCATCTGCCGCATCCATTAGATAGAGATCGAAATCCGCTTGATCAACATCCTGTCGCATTGAAGCGTATACGATAAACCTACCATCGGGTGACCAAGCAGGATATGTATCCATCAAAGGTTGATACGTTAATCTCTGTTCCTCACGGGTTTCAACATTGATAGTATAGATATCCCAATTAAAATGCCGTTTTGATTGAAAAACGATCCGTTTTCCATCGGGTGACCATATCGGAATTTCATCTACATACGTGTTTTCTGTTAATAATTCCAGATTTCCGCTCGCTAATTCTAATATGTAGATATTAAAATGTCCGTTACGATTAGAAGCAAATGCTAAAGTTTTACCATCTGGGGACCATGATGGTGCTTTGTCTACTGCAGGATTATTTGTCAATCTTCTTTGATGCTTACCGTCTGAACGCATCACATATATCTCATGGTTGCCATCGCGTCGTGAGAAAAAGGCAATCTCTGTATTATCGGGTGACCATGTCGGATAGTAATCAGCTGTATTGTTATCCGTGAGATTTACCGGTGTTTTGCCAGTAGTATCTGTTATGTATATTTCCCAATCCCCATCTATATTTGAAGCAAAAGCAAGGGTTAGTGGGGAGTGGGTTTGGCAGAACACTATTCCAGAACATACATGACAACACAGAATTCCCGTTAAATATAATGATAGCAGAAATCGCATTTTTTGTCTATATTGAAGAATTAGTAACCTAATAGAGTGTCTACTACTGGGGTGATTCTATAATTATATCAGCGATAGGTGCTGGCATTTCATTGATAATTTGCCGAACACCAACACTCTTAATCGGATTACGGTTCTCATCAAAACTGGAGATAGAGGTCGCACCCTCGTAGTCTGTAATAGCAGCAATTGCATCTCGTATTGCAATTGGATCAGTTGTTGAACCAACTGTATTAATAGCGATAGCAAGAATCCGCATCGCATCATAGCCTGATGCAGCGATACCATCAACTGATCCATATCTTGCTTCATAAGCAGAATTAAAATTTGTAGCATCCGGATCTAAGTTCGTACAGTAGTATGAATTTTCAAGAGGAGCATTATTCTCCAAAGTCTCAAACATCAATGGATCGTCCCACCCATCGCTACCAATAAAGATGGATTCTATTCCCATTGCTCGTGCTTGTTCCATTATCCGGGGTACTGCTCTGGGAAAACTTGCAAGAAGAAGAACATCCGGTGCTGCCGCCTGAACTGCAGCAAGTTGGGAATCAAGCATCATCACGTCGTTGTTCATATAAGTTTCCTTGACACCTACCATTCCACCAAGTGAGGTGAAATCCTCCTCAAAAGCGTTCACAAAACCTACTGAATACACATCCATATCCTGCCAAATCATCGCAGCAGTTGCAGCATTAAGATCTTCTTTAACGACTTTGGCAAGGAGTCTAGCTTGTAACACATTGGAACCTGCAACGAGAAACATAAAATCGTTTGGATCCGTTTCTTCAGCAGTAACCTCTGCTCTCGTTGCCCCCAGAAGCACAGGTACAGTCGTTACAGGTCCAACCTTCACTGCATGGCTTGAGAAGAGCGGACCTAAAATCGCTACGACATGTTCATCTTCAATCAACTCATGAGTAGATTGAGCAACGGTATCCGTTGTTTCTTCCTTGAAGATCAACTCAACTGGCATACCGAGAACGCCACCAGCATCATTGATTTCGTCCCTTGCGAGTTCTGCTCCTTTACCAAAGCTTGTATAATTCGGTTGCGGGTGAATCAGACCTACTTTGAGAGTTTTGGTCGTATCAGTACCCGGTGTTCCGATCATTTCATCAGTTACACCCGTGTCCATTATTCTCTCGCAGCCTGACAGCAATGCGAATGAGAGTATAAGTAAAACAGAGAATGATATGGCATAAGTAAAATGTTTCATAGTTTTTCCTTTCTATTAAGGGTTTACCAAAAATCAGAGAATCACACCTACTGTGCTGAGTAGGTGCAATTCTCTGATATATACCTAAGTTATGTCCTAATCGCTTGAATTTGAACGTAGCAGATACATTCCCAAGGCACCGTTCAGCAAGGGCAGTATAGCATCAAAGATTATCCAGACCATAGCACCGGTGTCAGACTTTGTGGGAGTAAAATCTCCACCTGGGTTGATGAGACCGAACCAGTTCCAGAAAAAGAATATCGCAGCAAACATGAAACCAAAGAATAGGGTGTTCGCTGCAATGTATTCCTGCACGCTTGAACTTTCATTAACATTGCTCTTGCGGACGTAGGATATGATAATCCCTAATACCACAGAGATGGCAGAGAGAATGTTGAGATATAACCATACTTGATTATTATAAGGTTGCTCATCAGTGGAAGTATAGTATAACGGTTCCAAGACTGTGTGGAGTGCGACAGCTGCCGCCACGAGAATTAGAAAAACGCCAATAACTTTCTTGAGGGAATCCATGGTATCTCTCCTTCCCTGATAGGGAGTTTAGTCTATATGTCAGACACAAATAATATTGGCAATCACTGAGTCCTAAAATTCAGATATTGTACGGGAATAAAGTAGATCATTCCTTGAGTTCCAAAAGAAACTATCCAATATCTGCTTATCTACAAAGTTCATTTTATGTAAAATTTGATTTTATGTCAAATTAAATAATATCCTAATGTTCTATTCTTTAAAAACTGCTTGTATTCAGATTGCTAAACAGTTAGAATAGTTTGATATTTCTCAACAGAATTAGAACAAATTCGGATTGGACAAATTATGAAGTTAGTTTTACTCTCTTATAGCCATCACGGACGGGGTATGGCACGGACAGCACAGGCACTCGGTCATGAAATCGTAGGCGTTATGGATGCAGAACATGCGCCGCGCGAACAGTTAGCTTATGACTTCCAATCACCCGCTTTTGATTCTGCAGATGATTGTCTGGATGCATGCACACCAGATGCAGTACTTGTTGCAGGAAAACACACTGAGATGCCGACTCATGTAAAAGCGTGTGTTGACAGACGTATCCCCTATCTGTTAGATAAACCTTTCGCCGATTGTGCTGACCGTTTGCGTCCAGTAGCGGAAGCATCAGAAAGACATCAAGTCTTCAGTGCACTGGTCTTACCAAATCGGGCGAGTAGAATCGTCCGTGTCGTCAAGGATATGCTTGATGATGGCAGTATGGGTGATCTTGTCTTGTATAACAGCAGATTGAACAATGGACCCCCATCGCGTTATGATCCTACTCCCTCCTATTGGCACAACGATCCGAGTATATCAGGAGGCGGTTGTTGGGCAGTTGAATCCGCACACGGTATTGATACTTTCCTTCAGTTTGTCGGTGACCAAGAGATTACAGTCGTCGGGGCAGTGATGTCCAATGCAATGTATTGCAGGAGAGTTGAGGATAGTGGTATAGGTGTGTTAAGGACGGCAAACGGTATCACTGGTGTAGTTGAATCGGGTTATACATACCCCGCGGGGAAACGCGGGGGTGATCACTTCTTCCGTTTTATAGGTACAAACGCTTCGGTATTTGAGCAATATGGCAAGAAGGGTGAACCTTTGATTGAGGTACACACCTCCGATGGTGTACAGTTCAGTGAGGATATTTCTCATGGTGAAAGAATGCGCAGTATTATGGGAAAAGCGTTAGACGCAATTCGTGACGGACAAACTTTTGAACCCTCAATAGCAGATGCTGTCAGAATACTTGAAATTCAAGATGCTGTGTATACGCATGCCAGAAGAGATGTAACAACCCACGGTCCTCATCCAATGGGTTGATTATAGTGGACTTCAGAATTAATGATACACTCCACAACGGGCGAGGAGACCTCGCCCCTACGGCGGTGGGCTTCATAAACGATGCAATGTCTCATTAATTTTAACTTTACTGTAAATAGCAGGACAAGGAGTAAATATGCCGAATTCAGAAACAATTATACCTTCAGACTCAGAACTTCAAGAGATATTCAGCGACGCACACTTTACAGAGGGACCTACTGTTGCGCCTAATGGAACGGTCTATTTCAGCGACATTACCTTCACACACGAAGCGGATATGCAAGCAGGACACATCATGAGATATGATCCAGATACGGGTCAAACAACTACCTTCCGATCACCCAGTGGGATGTCGAACGGAATGAAGTTTGATGCTCAAGGTCGTTTAGTGATAGCCGAAGGTGCCGATTTTGGCGGTAGACAGATAACACGAACTGATATGAAAACGGGTAAAAGCGACATTATCGCAGGTTTATATGAAGGTAGACCCTTCAATTCACCGAACGATCTGACGATAGATGAAAACGGACGTATCTACTTTACTGATCCGCGCTATGTTGGACATGAACCTATTGAACAACCTGTGATGGGTGTTTATCGGATTGATACAGATGGTTCAGTCCATCTCGTCGTTGCAGATTCTGGCAAACCGAACGGAATCGCTGTCTCACCTGACCAAAAGACACTGTATGTTGGCAGCAACGATAGCGGTTCGTTTCGTAATATACCAGATGAATTACCTACTTATATTGGACGCATGGCACTACTGGCTTACGATCTTTCCTCTGATGGAACGGTTACCTACCGTGAAACACTTGTAGATTATGCTCCCGAACACGGACCCGATGGCTTTGAGGTTGATGTTGAAGGTAATGTTTATGTTGCGGTTCGTTCCAAATCCCGCTACGGTATATGTGTATACGATACAAATGGAAATGAATTAGCGTATATTAAGACCCCTGAATTGCCTACGAATGTAGCCTTCGGACGTGGTGAATCAAGCAAGGTTCTCTATATCACAGCAGGTGGGAGTCTCTTTAGAATTCGTGTTGCGATAGACGGTTATCATCTCCCGCAGCAATCGTAGGTATGAACAGTTAGATATCAGGATGGATTTGATGCCAAGACGTTGCCTGTTGATATGTATGTCCAATTTGGCATAATAACGGTTCTGCCAAGTGCTTTCCAACAAATTGTATGCTCAACGGCAAGCCTTCACTATTCATACCACATGGTACAGATAAAGTCGGTGCACCATTGTAATCAAAAGGTGCCGTAAATCGCTGAAAATTTGCTGGTCTTGTTTCTTTGGGTCCGTATAACATTTCTGCTGTTACGACATGGGGTGGTGCAGACATGGATGGACATACCAACACATCAATATCTTGGAAAACCTTCTTGAGATGTCCCGTGCATTCAGCTCTTAACTTGCTTGCTTCAATATAGTCTGCAGCTGTTACCTGTGATCCCATATCCAACCATCCTTGAAACCAGGGCCCGTAGGAATTCCGTTGGGATGGGTACGTAGCGGAATGTGCTGCAACTGACTCAGCAGAACAGATAGTGGGCCATGACAGCGCGTATTCATCCATATCAGGAATTTGCACTTTAAGGATTTTTGCGCCTAATGTTTCCAGTAATTCTACGCCATCACAAACTGCCTTAGCAAGTTCAGTGTCAACATCGTTGGTGACAAAGTCTACATCAAAGCCGATACGTACGTTTTTGACACCTTTGTCAATACTTCCTATCATGTTTGGAACCGGATTTGGGAGAGAAGTCGGGTCATTTGGGTCATAGCCTGCTATTGCTTCTAACAGAATACCTGCATCTGTTACACTTCGTGTCATAGGTCCGACATGATCCATTGATTCGGCAAGGGGGAGTACACCGTATCTACTGACTCGTCCCCAAGTAGGCTTTAATCCAACGATACCACATGCCGCGGATGGAAACCGAATTGAACCCCCTGTATCACTTCCAATAGAACCAGAGCATAAACCTGCAGCCGTTGCGACACCAGAACCACTTGAGGATGAACCTGTCCATCTTTCAGGATTCCAAGGGTTGATAGGAATATCAAATTCAGGATGGTACCCACCCATTGCGCCTTCTGTCAAGTTTAGTTTACCAAGTAAAACTGCCCCTGCATCTTTCAATTTCTTCACGATAGTGCTATCGTAGTCAGGAATATGATCCTTCAGTACTTTAGCACCCCCCATTGTTCTGACACCTTTCGTGAAACAGAGATCTTTGACTGCTATCGGGATGCCGTGTAACGGACCCCGATATTTACCTGATGTAATTTCCTGTTCTGCTATCTTTGCTGTATCTCTTGCATGCTCACTCATCACTGTTGCATAACTCTTTAAATGACCATCATGTTGATCAATCCGCAGCAACAGTGCCGCAGTGAGTTCAACAGGTGAGAGTTCTTTTGAAGATATTAACTTAGATAATTCGGTGATGTTTTTGTAATGTAGTGGTGTATCAGACATATTAACTTCCTTATCTTATACATTTGGTCTGCTGCGACCTAAGAGGTTTAATAACTGATCGCTTGCCTTGTTAAGTGCATCCTCAGGTACAGGAACACCATTACATAGATTAAATCGCCAGTATGCCCAATACGCCGCATACTGTGACTGTAGGATATAGCGCGTCTTGTTAGAGACATTCGGTGCCCCACGATGCCAACACTGCGGGTCTTGTAGATAGATGTCGCCAGCTTTACAAAATATAGAAACCGGTCTATTACCTTCGAATTCTGGGTTCTCTTGTTCGTTCGGTCCTCTGCCAGAGTAGTGGCTTCCGCGGACATATTGTGTGGGTCCCTCTTCTATTGAATCTATATCGTTCAATGCCATTTGAACAGTGAACCACATCACTGGCATTCTTAGACGCGGGTCATGACGTGGCATCTCATCCGAAACGGGAAAGTGAACTGACCCGTCAACATGCCAACTACTGATTGAAAGCCCCGGCAGGTTGCGAAGCACATTTTGTCCACAGAACTTGCAGTTCTGACCAACTATCGCTTCAGCCAAGCTTAGTATCGGTTCACGTAGAAGCATATCACGAAAAATGGGATCCAGTTCTATTGTATTGCGTAAAATAAAAGGCAGGGATTCACTAGTGTCAGAGTGTGTTCCCATCTGAATGTAACGCACATCAGCGAGATTAGGATTCGTTTTTTCAGCGAGTTCTGGATCTGCGAAAAGCTCATCTGACTTCTCTCTGAGTGCTGCTACCTCAGCTTGTGTCAACACGCTTGGTATATGTACGAACCCGTCCTTAAAGAACTGTTGTGCAATTTGTTTCGTTTTCTCTTCACTGAAGGGTTCACCCTTCAAGATTACAGTGCTTTCCATTGATCTATATCTCCCGGTATCTTAGCTGGTAGGTGTGATTTCCTAATTGCACCCCGTTGTAGACTGTGTAAGAAATACCATATTCTACCATAGTAAGCTTAATCCAAATAATCCATTTCAGGCAATAAATTCCAACGAAATTGATCTATAGGTTGTGTGTTTCTTCCCCATCTGCCGAGTATCTTTGTATCTTCCCGTTTCGCTGCCATCTGTTCTTTAATCGCTTTAGGATCCCATCCATCCAAAATGCTATCAGTCAATTCCATCAATATATTTTTGCAGCTGGGATCATTCGCGCGGTCATTCAACTCGTTTGGGTCTGCCTTAAGGTTAAATAGTTGCGAAGGTTGTCCATGATAGTAGTTCAACTTCCATTCGTCACGACGAATCATCCGGTGATAACACCCAGCATCTGTGCAGTATTCTGAGAAAGCAACATCTTCCCAATCCATTTTCTCGTTGTGAAACAGCGGAAGAACGCTTCTGCCACGGGAATTGGGGAGCGGTGGTGCATCAAGCGCATCAAGCATCGTTGCATTTAGATCAAGAGCACTGATAATATGGTTGCATCTAACACCTTCGGGTAAGTTGCCACGCCATGATAGAATAGCAGGAACTTTTACTGAATGCTCATAAAAAGTCTGCTTCCACCAGAGTCCGTGTTCACCGACCTGTTCACCGTGGTCAGAACTATACAGAATAACGGTATTCTGATCTAATCCGTTTTGACGAAGTGCCGTTAGAATCTCACCAATCATTATGTCCATCCGTGTTACCAATCCCCAATATGCTGTGCGTGCCCGAAGTATTTCATCCTCTGTTACTTCCTTAATACCGCATTTCTCTCGCCACCAACGAAAATAAGGATGTAATTTGTCAGAATAAGGTTCAGGATTCTTTGGCAAAGACATGCGTCCTTCGTAAATCTCATAATCCTCTTTACGAGCAACGAAAGGTTGGTGGGGAAGCATGAATCCAACGGAAATAGAAAATGGTTCATCAAGCAGTCCGGCCCGTTTTCGCACACCAAGTCGGTTGAGATAATCTATGGTCGCAGCAGTAACATCCTCATCATGAACCTGATATGCACTCTGTCCCGAACCAGACTTTTCAAGACTTACTCTGGCAGGACCTGCTGTGCCAGATAGTTCACCGTGGTCAACACCTCTACCCCCAGGTTGATTCGGACCATGGTCACCTACGAGACGTTCAGTATATCCGTGCAGTTGATCGGGTCCAACAGCGTGCATGCGTCCAATCAGAACAGGATTATATCCAGCAGCACCCATTGCATGTGCAAAAGTCGGTATTGCAGAATCAAGAATATGACTGTTTGTCCACACGTTGTTTTCGTAGGGGAACCTACCACTCAGCATTGACATGCGAGAAGGCACACAGATAGGTGAGGGACAATAAACATTTTCAAACACAATCCCTTCTGCAGCCAATTTGTCAAGATTCGGTGTCTGAACTAACGGATCGCCATAGCATCCAGTAACATAAGGGTTGTGTTGATCAGAGTGCAGATAAAGTAAATTTGGACGTTGGTTCTGCATGATACTCCTCAGTGGTGCGTATCAATGGAACATCTGCCGTAGCATGGAGATTCTTAGAAAGTGTACCGAAGTTCTTGAGGAGAGTCTTTAAGGTTCAATACAATCGTCCCCGTATCCTGTCTGTAGGCATTCTGATACATGGTTTTAATCGGTGTGAGATCGAAATGATAGTCTTCGGTTGGATAGGCTTCACACGTATCACCCATCGCATTATGTGCAAGTGAAACATTGAGTTGAACAGGAAATGATTCAAGAAACTGGTCTGATACAATCAAGGTGAATTTGTGAGCCTCACAACCGCCACTATAGGATACACTAATTTCTAATGTATCCCCATCTATCATGGCAGAATTTAAAGCGAAATCATCGTTTCCAAAACTATCGTCTGCTTCGCCAATCACAACCGTCCCCGTAAGAGGTGTGTCAATAGGATCAATATCATCCGCGGAAATGGATACAGTCGTATCATCGGGGTCTGCTTTCATGGAATTCTGAATCTGTTCACACCCCACTGTGAGCAGAAAAAGTGAAGCGAAACATAATATAATTGCTTGTATGGATTTCATCTGATTACTCCCAAATAGTATTTTATGCACTTGGTCTATCTGTAAAATTACTGCATCCCAAGCCAGCTGCTAAAAACATCGCCATATTTTGCGATAAGACCGGCAAAGACGACAGATACCATAGACATTAGCTTAATGAGGATATTAAGCGAAGGACCGGAGGTGTCTTTGAAAGGGTCACCGACGGTATCTCCGACGATCGTTGCTTTGTGCTGTTCAGACCCTTTTTCACCGTATTCCTCTTTGTGACTTCCTTCTTCAATAAATTTCTTAGCATTGTCCCAAGCACCACCAGCATTTGCCATCATGATGGCTAACACGAAACCTGTTGCCAATCCGCCTGCAAGGAGACCGAGTACACCTGCGACGTTGAATAACAGTCCAACTGCCACAGGTACCACAATAGCGATAAGTGATGGAAAAATCATCTCACGTTGTGCGCCAGCAGTAGAAATAGCAACACATCGCGCGTAATCGGGTTTTTCTTCACCTTTCATTATACCCGGTTTTTCTTTAAATTGACGTCTGACCTCTTCAACCATAGCACCAGCCGCGCGTCCCACAGCTTTCATTGTCAATGCACAGAAGTAGAATGCCATGACAGAACCGATAAACAGACCTATCAATACTTGCGGATTCATCAGCGTGACGTTGTAATAATCCATGAATTGATTAACCGTGACCTTCAGTGTTTCGACTGTCCCTTCACCTTCAATTACCAACTCATCCTTACCTGCTAAGTGAATTAATCCGTATCTAATTTCTTCAAGGTAGGCTGCCAAGAGTGCAAGTGCTGTCAAAGCTGCTGAACCGATAGCAAATCCTTTCCCTGTTGCAGCAGTCGTATTACCGAGTGCGTCTAACTGATCTGTCCGTCCTCTGACACTTTCATCAAGGTTAGCCATTTCAGCGTTTCCACCAGCGTTGTCCGCAATGGGACCGTAGGCATCTGTAGCAAGTGTAATTCCAAGCGTCGCGAGCATGCCGACAGCTGCGATACCTACGCCGTAAAGACCCATCAAAGGTTGAAACTCGTCAAAAGCATTTCCCGGAATGTAGTAACTAATCGCGACTGCACCGATAATCGTGACAACAGGAATTGCAGTGGATTCCATACCGACAGCAATACCCTCTATGATGACTGTCGCTGGTCCCGTTCCTGCTTGCTTGGCTATTGCCCGCGTAGGTTTATAGTCGTGAGAGGTAAATATTTCTGTGACTTTACCGATGATCAAACCCGCTATCAAACCTGTAACGATTGCTATCCATACCTGCCACTTGTTAGGGAGATCAAGGACAAGTAGGACAGGGAGTGCTAATATCGCTATGCCGAAAGCACTGCCGTTGATACCGAGATTCAGAGAACCCATCAACTGCTTCATCGTAGCACCTTCTTTAGTGCGCACCAGATAGATACCCAGAATAGACAGTATCACACCGATACCAGCGATTATCATCGGTGCTGATAGATACTTCAACTGAAGGGGGATGTTTTCATGTTGTGTTGCGGAAACCGCAGCAACACCGAGGGCAGCTGTAGCGAGGATTGAACCGGCATAAGACTCGTATAGATCAGCACCCATACCAGCGACATCCCCAACATTATCCCCAACGTTATCTGCAATGACAGCAGGATTACGGGGGTCGTCCTCCGGTATCCCTGCTTCAACTTTACCGACAAGGTCAGCACCAACATCTGCTGCCTTTGTATAGATACCACCACCCACACGAGCGAAGAGTGCTTGCGTTGATGCACCCATACCGAAACTTAACATAATCACCGTAATTTGTGGGAGCGGATTCATCACATCTAAAAAACCAGGGAGTATTTTCGGAAAAAGATAATAGAGAATAAGGAACCAACCTGTAATATCAAGCAGTGCGAACCCAACAACTATCAAACCCATAACCGCCCCAGCACGGAATGAAACCTTTAAACCCGCGTTGAGACCGTTCATCGCCGCACTTGTCGTTCGTGCGGAAGCATTCGTGGCTGTTTTCATTCCCAAGAAACCGCATAGACCTGAGAAGAAACCACCGGTGAGAAAGGCGAATGGGACGACTTTATTCTGGGCATCCAGTACAAACGCCATGAAGATAAAGATTAAACAGAGAACGGCAAAAACTATACCGACAACTTTATACTGTTGCCTGATATACGCCATTGCACCTTCTCTGACTGACTGTGCAATGTCACGCATCGTCTCATTTCCTTCGTCCTGTTTCATTACAGAGCGATAGAAATGGAATGCAAAAACTAAAGCAATAATTGCACCGACTGGGGCAATCCACCACACAGAAGGTATGGCAGGATGAGTGTCTGTTTGAGCAAAAGCTTCGGTGGCTAAACTTAGGATGGGTAAAATAGTGAAGGTAACTAAGAGAACCTTCCAATTTAACCACCGTTTTTTGCAGTTGATTTCACGCATTAATAACCTCCCTGTACATGTTTCTACATGTTGCCTTTCCATGTTAAATTGTGATTTCTGATGAAAAAGTCTAGTGCTTGTCCAACTAAGTAAAGTGAACCAGTCACGCAGATTAAATCTGTTGAATGTGCGTTAGACACGGCTCTCGTAATGGCTTCGTCTGGGGTTGGACATGTTGTGATTTTGTTGCATAATCCCGACCATGTGTCTTTTATTCTTTCAGCAGGCATTACACGAGGGTTGTCGGAAACTTGAGTAGCGATAATGGAATCAGCGATTTTACTTACAATTCTACCGATTACACCTAAATCCTTATCTTTCATGATACTAACGACAAAAATCATCTGATTGTAATGAAAACTTTCACGAATAGCACGACATAACGCAGTGAATGAGATTGCAGAATGCGCACCGTCAAGGACCACTATCGGGGAGGACATGACACGTTGGATTCTTCCGTTCCACTGAACGTTCTTGAAACCCGCATAAACGTTCTCTTTTGATATTATAAATCCTTCCTGTTTTAGACATTCGATTGCTGCGATAGCGGTCATTGCATTCCCATGTTGATGCTGTCCAAGTAGTGGCAAGGTAAGTTGGTCATAATGTTCAGTATGTGTCTTTACGTTAAATCGTTGTCCTATTGGAGTACCTTCTGAATTTCTAATGAGCGTAGCAACTGACTGTTCAGTGTCTCGTTTTTCAAAATCTTTTACTTGAACTATTGAAGCATTACGCGCGTCTACAACGCTTTCAATCACTGCTTGGGCCTCAGGATGTTGGGGTGCTAATGCGATTGGACAACCATCTTTGATGATTTCTGCTTTTTCACGAGCGATCTCAGTATAAGTTTCTCCTAAAATATTCGTGTGTTCCAACCCTATTTGTGTAATCACAGTTGTTACGGGTGATACGACGTTGGTTGCGTCAAGTCGTCCCCCTAAACCAACTTCAATCACGGCAAAATCGGTTGCTTTATCGGCAAAATAGGTAAAAGCAAGTGCAGTATAAATTTCAAAAAACGAAACCTGTCCGAATTCGCTGTTTGAGACTGTCTCAATAGCAGGTCTTAACTTTTCAATGTAACAAGCAACGTCTGTTTCCGATATAAGCTCATCATCAATCCGACAACGTTCACGCGGTGTTATAAGATGTGGTGACGTAAATAAACCGGTCCTGAAACCGGCATGTGTTAAAACCGAAGCGATGAGTGCTGCCGTAGAACCTTTCCCTTTACTTCCCGCAACGTGTACGATCCTGAGTCTGTCATGTGGATTCCCAAGCAGATCTAACAGCAGTGAGATACGATTCAGGTTATAGAACCGAGCCTGTCTTGCAAAGTCTGGACTTCTCTCATAGTCTATGAATTTATTAATGTAGGCGAGTGCCCCTTTATAGTCCAATTTCTTTTAGTGTTTTCGTTTACAGCACACGGTAGTGTACCTACTTTAGATATTCATAAATCGGAAATTGCGCGCAAAATTCTGTGACCTTTTCTCGGATTTTTCGTTTAACCGATCCTTTCAGTCTGTTTTCAAGCACTTCGGTGATAAAATCAGCGATGGTCCGCATTTCGTCTTCTTGCATTCCCCGGGTTGTAACCATCGGTGTGCCAAGTCGGATGCCGCTTGTTGTCCTGGGTTTTCGTCTGTCAAAGGGTATGCTGTTTTTATTCACAATAATGCCAGCATCTTCAAGATGATCGGCTGCTTGTCTGCCACTCAATTTTTCGTATTTAGCCGTCAAGTCTAACAGCATCAGATGGTTTTCAGTGCCACCACTCACCAAACGGAAACCGTTCTCCATCAATCTTTCAGCGAGTACTTTTGCATTTTTTACAATCTGTTCTTGATATGTTTTAAATTCGGGTTCGCTTGCTTCTTTAAATGCCACTGCTCTTGCAGCAATTGTGTGCAGGAATGGACCCCCTTGTAAACCGGGGAAAACAGCACGATCAATCTTATCCGCATGCTCAGATTTACACATGATCATTGCTCCCCGAGGACCGCGTAAAGTCTTATGTGTTGTCGTCGTAACGGCATCGCTGTAGGGAACAGGATTAGGGTGAACACCACCTGCGATGAGTCCAGCAATGTGTGCAATATCTGCCAACAGATAGGCTCCCACAGAATCTGCTATTTCTTTCCATTCCGAAAAGTCGAACTGTCGTGGATAGGCAGTAGCACCGACAACGATCATTTTCGGACGGTGCTGTGATGCAAGTCCTGCAACTACCTCCATGTCAATACGTTCTGTGTCAGCATCTACACCATACGGAACGACATTGTAGTATCGTCCAGAAAAGTTGACCTTATCGCCGTGGCTGAGATGTCCACCGTGGCTGAGTGCCATCGCCATAATCGTATCACCCGGTTCAAGTAGGGCATGATAAACTGCCATATTTGCTTGTGTACCTGCGTGAGGTTGAACATTCACATGCTCAGCACCAAAGAGTGACTTTGCGCGTTCAATAGCAAGGGATTCCACACCATCCATAAACTCGCAACCGTTATAGTAACGCTCACCCGGGTAACCCTCAGCATATTTGTTCGCTAAGATGCTCCCTTGAATTTCCATAACAGCGCGACTAGCATAGTTCTCCGATGGAATCAACATCAGACAATCTTGTTGACGTGACAAATCATTTGACACGATTTCAACTATCTCTTGGTCTACCTCTGCCAATAACTTATCCATTTTTCACCGTATAACGTTTGACTTTGCCTTGTGCTTTATGAAATTGAAATTGTAACACAGATTATACACAATTTCAAGAAAAGTTGACATATACGTGGCAACATGTTATATTGGTGGTAACGGATTTTCGTTACTTCATTAATTCACACTATCTAATAGTCTGTTTATAGAGGACTTCAGAATTAATGATACACTCCACAACGGGCGAGGTGACCTCGCCCCTACGATGGGTGGTCTTCACAAACGGTGAAATGTCTCATTAATTATTAACTTTACTATATTACTATGTCTCAATTAAAAATCAACACTGTTTTCCCCGCTATATGCTTCTCAATCGTATTCTGTCTTTTTTTTGCTTGTAATTCATCAGATAAACCACAAGACACTCCAACACCTCCTTCTGAAACACCTGAAATTGCCGCTCCTATCTCTCCACCCCGTGCTGAAGACTGGCACATGTATATGAATGATCTGATGTTTTCTGGTAGAAGTCCTGATCAACAGCTTAAACCGCCTCTCCAACTGGTATGGGAGTTTAAGACGGGAGGTCCTATAGAAGCATCCCCCGTAGTTGTTAATGAAGTCGTCTATATCGGATCGTCCGACGGCAAGTTGTACGCATTAGATGCCAAAACCTGGGGAATCAAATGGGTCTATCCTGCTGGCAGTGCTATCCGTTTTTCTGCCGTCGCATTGGGTGGACGAGTGTATTTCTGCACACGCGATAGTAAATGCTATGCACTGAACGCTGAAACAGGAGACAAACTCTGGGAATTCGAAACAGAAGGATGGATAGACGGACCTCCAGTAGTCCATGATGGAACTGTTTATATCGGTTCTTTTCCCACACGGATTTATCTTCTGGATGCAATGCGTGGTAAAATGAAATCCCAACGGAATAGGAGTATCAGTATTGATGGGAATGACTACGGCTGTGTAAATGGTGTGTTCCGTCCTGTTATGCCACAATATAATGAGAACCTGTGGCGTGGATATACTGAAGGGAGTGATAGTTATCCGGTTATTGCCAATGGTTTTGCATACATCGGTGCAAGAAATGGTAAGATACATGCCTTCAATGTGAATTCTAAAAAAGAAGCATGGTCACATCAGGTAAGAGGTCCAATTAGTGCTGCACCTGCCATCTCCGACGGCTATCTCTATGCCACATCTTCGGACGGAACAGTCTACGCCTTTTCAAACCTTACGGATAGTCCACCAGTAACAGCAGATGATCGGCAACGTGGCATCGTCACCCGAGACAATGTGCCTGTTTTTGCGGAACAGGAGGATGCTTCAGCAATATTTCAGCTTAGTGATGGCACAGAACTACCGATTGTCAATACAACAGAAAAAAGGTATCAGGTTGAATTACCGAACCGAGAGAATGCCTGGTTAAATCGCCATGACTTCGGAGAATTTGAAGATACTGAAGGGATAATGTTCAATACGAACTATTGCGAAACACCGCGGACATTACATCTCGTTGAAGGTGCAGAATATCCCTATTGGAGCCCCAACGGCGAACTTGTTGCAATGCTAAAAAGGACAGACCTAAGTGGAAGTTATTGGAAAGCAAGCGAACTCTGGATTATGGACAGAACGGGTAAACAGAGCAAGAAACTATATGAAGGTATATTTTACAATCCGCATGTATCATGGTCCCTGGATAGCCGTCTGATCGCTTTTGAAGTTAAAGAGGATGATGAACGTTTTATCTATACCGCGGATTGGGAGTTGGGAAGGGTTAAAAAAATTGTTAAAGGGAAAGCACCCGCATGGTCACCTACTGCAAATCAATTGGCTTTCAGAAGACGGGACATCCTAGGACGTGGGGGGATTGACTTCGTATATCTGATTAACAGTGATGGAAGTGGTGGTAGAAGGGTTGCGCGAGTGCCATTCAAAAAGCCTCTCTACACATATACTTTTCTACAGCCACCTTCTTGGTCCAGGGATGGGAGTATTTTAGCTTTCAATATAGTTTATGAGCATGAAGTGGGTAACACATCGGTTCCTTATGCGGGGATACGTCTTCAAAGTATTGAAGGTAATCGGTTGGAACAGATCCCGACTCAGCATCAATATATCCGTCAAATCCGCTGGTCGCCAGATCAGACATATCTTGCTTATGTGTTGTCAGGGGGTAGTCGTTCTGATCCCGTTTATGATAAACGTCTCCATTTAAACCCCTACGAGCCTTCCGCAACGGATGGCAGTCCATTAAAACATCGGGTTCTTAAACACACGATGCCTACGTGGGCACCAACAGGGAATTTATTAGCATTTTCTGAACGCGAAGATTGTGAAGGACTTCAGTGGAAAGTTTGGGTGTATGACTTAGATACATATAAGAAATATGCGATTGCTCGGACATCAATGGAACTCGCTTCTATGGTCTGGATGCCAGATGGCAAAAGTCTTTGTATATGGCATACATCCGAGTATTTGAGAGACAATAAATATCTTCCCGCTGATACCAAAGGATGGATTGTACCGATTAATCTTTCACCTTAGATTGTGCTGTACGGAACTTATGATCACCTACAATTGGTTCTTTCACAATCCATCTTTACTTTTTTAAACCGAGGAATTCATAAGGATCTATTCCTCCATCCGGAAACGGATAGACTTTTGTGCCATCTGGGTAAACATTAACCTTTATACCGGATACCTCAATTTCATCAGGTGTTATGTCTGTGCGTTCATAACTACGGTTGACAAGGTATAAAGATTGCCACTTTTTAGATGTATCAGGGTGACCTGATATATGTGAGGCATACCGTTGACCTGCGAATTCTGGATCATTATCTGGAACGGTAGTCCATTCTACATAAAGTACACCAGGCATAAAGGGATAGATGAGACCATTACTACTTAACGCAACACTTGTCGCCTGTGTTCCCTGCTTCCACAATTTAATATGGACTCTAACTGACAATTCATACTCTGGAGTGGGATTATCCCACCCCAAAACTTCTTCGCGAAAAGGAAAATCAGCAGGAACTTCAGGATACGGACCAAATCCAAAGGGAGATCGGTCAAATTCAATCAGTGTTTTCTTGGCTTCATTCACGTACGATTCTGCATCCTCATTTTTATTGTACTTTCTGACTAATAATTCCAGTGTTTGTATCGCTTCTTCATTATCGTTAAGGTGTTCTCGTTGTATACGTGCTTTATATGTCAGGATTTGTGGTGTGCGTTTGCTTTGCGGGTATCGGTTCACAAAGTCGTCATAGCTTTCTAAAGCGTGTTCAAATTTCTCTCCTGCTTCATAACTTTTTGCTAACATGATTTGTGCGTTGTGACTCAATTTTAGATGTGAAAATTGGTTAACGATAATTTCAAAATAGAGCTGTGCTGTGTCGTACTTTTCCTTGTTATAGGTATGGGATCCGATCCGATATCGTGCCTCCGCCGATTCGTCACTGGTGGGTGCTTCAGCAATAATCGCTTCATAAGCATCAGTCCCTTTTTCAGGTTGATTCAGGTGATCTATGTAGAGTTTACCGATAGCGAGTTGTGCTTTACGCGCCTTAACAGTTCCGGGGTGGCTCTCAACTATGCTTTGGTAGACCTTTATGGCACCACTGTAATCCTTTGCATCGACTAATCTCTCTGCACGGGGTGTTAAATTAAATGATACACAACCGAATTGTACGACTGTAGTAAGAAAAAGGGCAGTAAACAGAAAGTAGTTGACAAATTTCACGGTTTTTCCTTTCATCTTGGATATAAGAGTCTATTCAATTACTTTTTGATTCAATTACTTTTAGTGAAGGTACGTTCTTATTGCCTGATATGAGTGTTCTTAGGTGACGTCCTGGATTCACATTCCATAGATTGACTTCATTGTATCCCAAAGATGCGATAGTCCTGCTATCTGGACTGAATACAACTTTCATGCCACCAGTAACTCTATATCGTTCTCTGAACTTCCGTAGTATCTTTCCTGTTTTCACATCCCATAGAAAGATAACAAAACCGTCATAACTTGCGATAGTCCCGCCGTCCGGACTATACGCTACGCTATTGGCGGAGTGAATTGCCTCATTTGTAAGTGAATGCAGAAGATATCCCGTGTTCACATCCCACAGACGGAGAGTCTTGTCCGAACTTCCACTTACAATTACCCTTCCATCCGGACTAAACGCCACGCTATAGACAAAACGAGTATGCCCGGATAGTATGTGTAGAAGTTTACCTGTATCAGCATCCCACAGATGGACGGTATGGTCATAACTTCCTGAAGCGATTATCTTACTCTCAGGACAAAACGCCATGCCACTAATGCGCCTCGTATGTCCAGACAATGTGCGCAAAAGTTTACCGGTATCTATATCCCACAGCCGGATGGTCTTGTCCACTTGTCCATTATGCCTACTTATAATCGTGTTACCATCAGGACTACACGAAACGCCGATTATCAATAGTTTCTTATCCTCTTTGCGGGTTCGTGCATTGATTGTTTGTATGAGTTCTCCTGTGTTGGAGTCCAAAAGACGAATAGTGCCATGAAGAAGAGCACTTGCTATCACCTTTCCATCCGGACTAAATGCTACACTTCTTACTATACCTGTATTCTCTTCAATTTTGATAGGTTTATCAACGATCCGAGTATCATAGAGCAGAATACCGAAGTCCCCCACCACTGCGAGATGATTGCCATCAGGGGAAAACGCTATATCAAGGACGTAGACATCCTTGGGTAGAATTTTCTCTGGTTTGACTTTCACACCATCATAGAAATCATCTTGTTGTGGATCGTCCTGTAGGTCTTGTGACATACTGTTGGATGTAAATGTAAGTAAGACAAATAGTGCTGTCATAATTGAAAAAAACCTAATTTTCATCGGTTAATTCTCCTCTGTCTGCAGCAAACGCATTTACTTGTAGGTATATCGTATTATATGATTGTATTGAAGTGTTCTTCATTCTACATCCATTATACTAACCTGTCAACTTCTTTCAAAATAAAGAGTGTGTAAAATTTTTGTAGAAACGCATACATCAAAGTCTGTCATGAATTCTACCATACTTGTTTGATACTTACCACAGACCTCTTATCCTGAAAATCCTATAATCCTGAAAATCCTATAATCCTGAAAATCCTGGTTCAGACAAGTAACCAAAACTT
>VXOP01000376.1 GCA_009839975.1 Candidatus Poribacteria bacterium | reverse complement strand
ATAATATCGCTTATTATGAAAAAGAATAAGAAATCCACGCAGAATGCTGTTATCACTGTCAATAGAAAAGCAAGGTACGACTATCATCTACATGATAGATATGAAGCAGGTATCGTATTGCAAGGCACAGAAGTAAAAGCGATACGAAATGGACAGATGAACCTAACAGATAGTTATGCTCAAATCTCAGAAGGAGAAGCGTTTCTTATTGATGCGTTTATCGGTTTATATGATCAAGGCAATCACCTGAATCATGAACCGAAACGTATACGAAAACTATTGTTACATCGGAGAGAAATAAGTAAGCTTGAACGTTCAACGAAGTCAAAAGGAATGACCCTCATACCGACTCGGGCATACTTCAATGAAGGAAGAGTTAAATTAGAAATCGCGGTCGCTGAGGGGAAACGCCTCTATGACAAAAGGGATAAAATTGAACGTGAACACGCTAACCGTGAAATACGAACCTATACATGATCCCTTATTATAATTTGGGGGTGACCAGGATTCGACGGAGGTAATTGCGATACAGGTTGCATGTCGAGGTCTCCGCAGGCCTCGTAAAATAGGCGGAACAACTATAATTGCTGATGAAGAATTAGCACTAGCTGCTTAGTAAGCAGCTACGCTTGGCTGATCTGCTGCCCGTCAGAGATGCTAAAGTGCCGTAATACGGGATAGCGGTTTAGTTGTTCTCAAGGGGTAAATCGCGAAACATACTTGAGATAGTCATTTCTGATTCCAGCACAGGGGAACATAAATGATGAAAACTTAAACCTGTGATAAGCATGTAGTAGCCTTTATCAATATGCTTTCGGACGCGGGTTCAATTCCCGCCACCTCCATCATTTGTGTAAATTATAGTAAAATCAATAATTAATGAGACATTTTAACGTGTTTACAAAGATCACACCTCGTAGGGGCGAGGTCTCCTCGCCCGTTGTAGAGTGTATCATTAATTCTGAAGTCTACTATAATTGAATTACGTTGTAAATACGTTAGAATGTAGTTGTGTTCCATTGTTGTTAGTATTCGTGGGGTTTCTCTAAGGGATGTGTCGGCACAATGGCGGATTATGAAAATCTTCCAGGTCGAATTAAACGGGTTGCTGAAACCGAACTTCAACAGAACGAACATATCGATCTATGTGTTCTTGGTCGCTCCTCAGTGCTGCGTCCAGATTATGTTATTATCACTTCGCTAAGAATCCTTGTGATTGATGAACGAGATATGGGAAGTCTTGCTATCTCATACACAAATATACGATGTAATCTATTCTATAGCGAAATTATTGCTGTGAAACTTGCAAGATTGCTCAAACATAGACTCTTAGGACAAGCACGACTTGAGATTAACGTCAAACGCAATGTCCACTGGATTGACAACCTAAGTTACGCTGAAGCAAAACAAGTACATTCGTACATTGATGCAAAAATACAGAACTAAAAGTTTAAGACCTACTGTAAGTCTATGTACTAAAAAGTGATGGATAAAGAAAGATTCATTGGAAAGGAGTCTTAACATGGTGGAAGTAAACATAGAATTTCTCACTGTTGATCAAGCCGCTCGTGCGCCTCTTGTTATCCTAAAGGAGAAAGAAGGTGATTCTAAGCGGATCTTGCTCATCTGGATTGGTGAGGCAGAAGCGTGGGCAATAGAGTTCTGTCTGAAAAACATACCCATCCCGCGTCCAATGACACACGATCTGCTAAAAAACGTCCTTGACACTATATCAGCAGAAGTAAAATCTATATGCATCAATGCCGTAGAAGAGTCGACCTTCCACGCAAAAGTCAAACTTGAGGCAAACGGTGAAACCTATGAAATAGATTCTCGTCCAAGTGATGCACTTGCACTCGCACTCCGGTGTGAAGTACCGATCTATGTTGAAGAAAACGTGTTAGAAGAAAACGGATTCCTTGAGGCTGAAGTGACGCCAGAACAAACCACGCCCCCCGACGCAAAGGATGTCTTAGAAAACCTCGACGAAGAATTTGTAAAACATTATACCGTTTAGACAGACAGCGGTAAAACCAGCAATTGACAGTTCAGAACCGCAGTGAAGATACCTTGCCTTTGATACTTGACTAAATTGGGAATGCTTGTCACCATGGAACATTCTTTGAGCGATACATGTAAAGTACTACAAGGTTGTTGTTCAACCGTCTTGCGTTCCGAGCACATACAAAAGAAAATAGACCTTTCCTTTCTCGATCCACCATTCAATCAATCCAAGACTTATAATGTATGGGACGACAATCTCCCCTCAAGTGCATATTGGAAGTGGATGCAGGAAATCTGTGAAATTGTATTCTCGCTTACTTCTGAGGGGGGCGCAATCTATTTCATGCAACGCGAGAAAAACACAGAGTATGTTTTGCGATGTCTCCGTAATAGTGGGTGGACTTTTCAGAATCTGATTATTTGGAAAAAGAAAACTTCCGCTGTGCCAGGAATGAAACGATATGGAAAACATTATCAGATAATTGCTTTTGCTACTAAGGGTAAAACACCGCGTGTCTTCAATCGCCTTCGTATTGATCCTCCTTTGCCATCAGGCTATAAGTATAACCGTGAAAATGGGATGTATGTTACAGATGTTTGGGATGATATTCGTGAGTTAACTTCAGGCTATTTTGCTGGTGAGGAAGCGTTGCGAGACAGTGAAGGAAAACGTCTACACAAACAACAATCCCCGATTCAGCTTCTCCTAAGAATTATCCTTTCCTCAACGCGACCTGGTGATGTTGTGCTTGATCCGTTTGCAGGTTCGGGTACTACCTTGGCTGTATCTGAGCAATTAGGTAGGGAGTCTATTGGTATTGAACTTGATGAATTTAATGTAAATCTCATTCAAGACAGACTATCTGAACAGAGAAAATCTGATGATGTGTCCCGCTACTATAAAGATTATGTTTGCACTGAAAACTTGGATGCAATCTGGACAGAACACTCAAGTCAAGCTGCATAACACTGATTAACAGAATCTTACCGAATATGGACTATATACAATCATGTCTAAATTCTAATTCATTAGTGCTTAGTCAACATGCTATTGCAGGTCGCGATTCGGAGATCGCTCCTACAGAACATCGCTCTTTGTAGGCGGTGAATGCCTAAATGGTATTCATACCGTTGATTTGAACTCCGATTCCCGACTATTCAGTACCATCAAAAGACACTTGACAAAGCACTCGCCTTGATTTACCGAAAGTCCAACAACATTGACTGTCTCT
>VXOP01000066.1 GCA_009839975.1 Candidatus Poribacteria bacterium | reverse complement strand
TTTTTATTATTATAAAGCGCTAACGACTCTGTCAGGGTTATCCACCAAGATCAAAAGGGACACTTTTGGTTCGGAACAAGCGGCGGGGTTTCCCGCTACGATGGTGAAAAGTTTGTCAACTTCACAACAAATAACGGTCTTGTTAGCAACCTTGTCCAGACGATTCACCAAGATCAAGATGGCTTCCTCTGGTTTGGCTTTTGGTATGATGGGATCTCTCAATACGATGGTGATAAATTCATCAACTTTACAACCGATGATGGACTCGCTGATAACGCTGTATCGAATATCACTCAAGACAGAGCAGGGGGCTTTTGGATTTCAACAGAGGGTAAGGGACTCAGCCAATATGATAGTAGCAGTTTTATTAACTTCACGACTGCTGATGGGCTCGTGGATAACGTTGTTTACACCGTTTATCAAGACCGAGAAGGTCTCATCTGGTTCGGAACCGAGGGGGGAATTAGCAAATATGATGGCAATAAGTTTATCAACTTTACAACCGATAATGGCCTCGTAGCTAACCCGGTATGGGCAATCCATCAAGACCGAGATGGATACATCTGGTTTGGAACAGATGATGATGTCTCTCGCTATGATGGTGTAGAGTTCGTCAACTTTACAACCGATGATGGAATCGTATCTAACCAGGTATGGGCAATCTATCAAGACCAAGATGGATACATCTGGTTTGGAACCTCTAGTAGTGGAATCTATCGCTACGATGGTGTAAAGTTCGTTAACTATACACCATGGGGAATGGAGAGAAACAGTGCGACCTCAATATTTTATAACAGTGTGACCTCGATTTATCAGGACCGGGAGGGTTACCTCTGGTTTGCAACAAGTCGGACTGGTATTTATCGCTATGATGGTGTAGAGTTCGTCAACTTTACAACCGACGATGGACTCGCATCTAACTCGGTACGGGTTATCTATCAAGACCGAGATGGATATATCTGGTTTGGAACCCGAGGTGGAAATGGTGTTTCTCGCTACGATGGTGAAAAGTTCGTTAACTTTACTACTCATGACGGACTCATAGAAAACGATGTTGCCTCAATTTACCAAGACCAAGAGGGTTTCCTTTGGTTTGGCACGCATAGCGGCGGTATCTCTCGATATGATGGGACCTCATGGACATCTTTAGATACGCGTGATGGACTTATAAATAATCACGTTTTGGGAATTAGCCAAGGTACGGACGGGGAGTTCTGGTTTGGAACACTTGAAGGGGTGACACAGTATAATCCAAATCGGGTTCCACCGAGCGTACGCATCGTTTCAGTTCAGAGCGATAAAACATCTACACAAACTAGTTCTCTTGAGACAATTAAGGGTATTCCTACTGATACTCGTGTAACTATCCAGTACAGCAGTATCGACTTCAAAACTGAGAAAGAAAAACGACAGTATCAGGTTCGCATTAAAGAAATCGACCCCGATTGGCGCAAACCCACCCGATCAGATACGTTCAATATCAACTTTGGCAAACCCGGAACTTATACCTTTGAAGTCGTTGCCATTGACCGTGACCTAAACTATTCTGCTCCTACAAGTCTAACGTTGACCGTTGTGTTGCCGTGGTTCCAAAATGGATGGATTCTCTATCCTTCAGGTGGCGCGATTACGGTTTTATTGCTATTTTGTGGCGTTTTAGCCTATCGCTATTACCACCAGCGTCACCAGGTTTTGGTCTATCAGCAAGAGGCAGTAGCTGAACTAAACGATGCACGAGAGACACAGATGGGATTGATCCCACAAACAGCACCTGAAGTCCCGGGATTTGAGATTGCCGGTAAATGTGTCTCTGCCCGCACCGTCAGTGGAGATTTCTTTGACTATGTACCTCTCAACAACGGCGAATTTGCCGTTGTATTGGCAGATGTCACTGGCAAAGGTATGAAGGGAGCAATGAACGCAGCTTTATCTTCTGGGGCACTTCATTCTGTGGCTAAGTTGGAGATGTCCCCATCTGAAATGTTGTGGGTATTGAACCAGAACCTTTATCCTCGATTTCAGCGATATACTAACTGTGCAATGGCGATATTGACCATTGACCCAACGAATAAGACGATTAAATATGCAAACGCCGGAATCCCTTATCCTATTATCAAGCGCAGTGAAGGTGATGTTGAAGAGATCGCAATAGATGGACTCCCATTGGGCGCGTTTAAATCCTCTGAATATGATGAAACACCGCCAATGGAACTGAAATCTGGCAATACAATCATCCTTTTCAGTGATGGTATTACCGAAGCAGCTCAACGTGATAATCCTGACCAACTTTACATGGAAACTGACCGCTTGACCCGTCTTATAAAGGGACTGGATAAAACAATTAACGCAGAAGCGATGATTGATGCGATTATTGATGATGTCCGTCATTTTTCAGGGGACGCTCAGCAGAACGATGATATGACAATTGTAGTTATTAAAGTGATATAATCTGCGGATGAAATACACCGTGCTGTTATGGATACACCCTATTATGCAAGAATGAATCGATATGCTTTATAGTGAACTTTAGAATTAATGTCAGTTAAAATATTAACTAGCTTCACAACGGGCGAGGTGACCTCGCCCCTACGCTGAGTGTTCTTCGTCGTCGGTGTATGGGGTGAAATGTCTCATTAAATTATTAACTTCACTATAAATGCGTACATCTTAACTCTGAACCGAACAGAAAGGAATTACAACTATGTCTTCTTCATTGAGTGCAATATTCGGTCTGATATTCTTAGGCTTAGCAAATGCATCTGTCTTTTTGATGTTTAAACTGTGGGGATACCCGTTCGATAAGGAAACAAGAACAAGTGCGGCACCACGTTCATTGATGCTGTTGCATCGTTGCCTTGGTTATGCTTTTGCACTGCTCTATATCTTTATGATGTGGCACATGGTGCCGCGATTGTGGAATTATCAGGTTGAATTACCCTCAAGAACTGTGGCGCACTTAATGCTTGGGATTACCATAGGTGTGCTCATACTGGTAAAAATCTCAATTCTTCGGTTTTTCAGACACTTTGAAGAATCAATGCCGTATATTGGTGTTGCTATACTGATATGCACCTATCTTCTAATTGGACTATCAGTACCATTTACATTGCGGGAAACTGTTTTGCGAACACAAACTCGTGCATTTAGTGAGGAGGGTATCGCCAGAACACGACAACTGATAGAGACTGCGGGATTGCCACCCGAAGCACCCCTTGACCTGACTCTGAAACACATCTCACTCTG
>VXOP01000073.1 GCA_009839975.1 Candidatus Poribacteria bacterium | reverse complement strand
GTCCATAAGTGTCATCTGCGGTTTGCATGAGTTTCGTTACGGCATTCTCTGAAGCAACGTCGGTTGAGCAGTAAATTGCTGTGCCGTTATCTTTTTCAATAACTCTTAATGTCTCAAGTCCATCCTGTTCATTTATGTCTGCAAGAACAACCTTTGCCCCTGCTTTCGCATAAGTTATTGCAGTTGCTGCACCGATTCCAGTCGATGCTCCTGTAATAACCGCTACTTTATCTTTTAATCGTATTTCCATGCTACATCTCCGATCTCATAAAATTGATAGGACTAAAATTAATGTATGAGTTGAATAAATGACAGCATTCTTCCTGTTTGACCACCTTCAGCACGATGGGAATAGAACAGATCCGTATTACAGGAAGTACAGTATGGGGATGTAAAAATCGACTCTGGTTGTATGCCTATGTCACATAACTGCTTGATGTTTGCAGTATGTAAACAGAGACGATCCTCAATCTTTACATCGTTGCCAAAATTGTCAGTAAACTGATTGACTAATTCTGTGCTGACGGTATAGCAGCACTTTTGTATTGATGCACCCAAATAGATTCTACAATTCTTGGTATGAGAACCGAATGTCGTATTCATTGCAGTGATGGTCTTTGCTGCAATGCGTGCGATAGTTCCCCGCCAGCCTGCATGTGCAATGCCAATTGCAGGGGTTGCTGTGTCTAAAATGAAGATTGGCACACAGTCTGCTGTAAAGATACCTAAAGTCTCACCTGTACGATTGGAAATCAGCGCATCACCGGTCATAGGATTCACGTTGAGATTCTCTTTAATCCACGTTGAAAATGGAACACTATCTGCATGGCAGACGACATCACTATGAACTTGTTGACAGTATCTAAGTTTTTTTATCTTTGTTTGGGATGAGAAAAGTCTCTGATTCTGAGAAACTACAGTAGGATTGTCTCCTACATGGAAGGCTAAATTAAAGGAGGCATACGGTGCTTTGCTGAATCCGCCTTTACGCATACTGATTCCTGCATGGACGATACTTGTATCCGATAATTCTTGAATGGGTTGATATAATTTGGCAGTCATTAAAGAATTGATCTACGGATAGGGTATATCGGGAGACTCTGGTTCAACATACAATAGACGTTTGCAGCTGGTACAGTATACTAATTTTTCATATTGCTGTGCTTCTTTTAGGTTCTGCGGTTGTATTGTAAGACGACAACTGCCGCAAGTCCCATTTCTTCCTAATGCCACAAAGTCTGATTTTCTCTTTTCCAGCCATCGTTGATACTGTGTTGAGAGGTCTTTTTCAATTTTCGGAAAATATTCTTTCCGCTGTTCCATTTTCTGGTCAATGTTGGCTTTCAGATTCTTCTGTTCTTCACGATATTCCTTCGTTTTCTCTGCAGTTTTCTGGTCTTCGCTAGCAGCCTTGGATTCGAGCTCTGTTAATTCATCTTGATATTGGTCAACCATTTCCATTAATTCTAATATTTCTTCTTCGGTTTCCCCATCCTGTTTATCAAGGAATTCTATCTGATTTTCAAGTGCAGCATACTCCTTATTGGTAGTTACAGTGCGTTGTTCATTCCTATATTTTTCTTTTTGGACTTCATTCATTTCCAGTTTCGCGTTAAGTGATCGCAAGTTTTTTTCAATTTCACCGAGTTCTTCGGTTTTTGTTGTAATTTCAACTTTGTATTTCGTAACGCCTGCTTCTAACTGTGCAATCTGTTTTGGAATTGTTTGTAGTTGCTTGTGAAAAGACAACAACTCTCGATCATGTTCCTGTAGTTCATACAACCAAGCGAGCTGCTGTCGTAAAGATTCGTTAGCCATTGATTCTATGTCTCCTTTTCAACGAGGAATGCGAAAAAGATACCTAATTGATATAGAATGAACAGTGGAATTGCCATGAGAAGCATTGATGCGGGATCGGCAGGTGTCAAGATCGCAGAGAGAACTGCGATACCCAATAGCGCATGCCGCTGTTTTCCGCGAAAACCGCGCGAGTCAGTTATGCCTATTCGGGCAAGAAATGCCATGACTATCGGTAACTCAAAGGCAACACCGAACCCTAAAACCAAAGCTGTTACAAAACCGATATATGTTTTAAAGTCCCAGAGGTTCCTGATTTCTGGAAAAAGATCTGCTGCGAAATGTAACACGACTGGAACTACAATTAAATGTGCAAAAACCGCACCGAGAATGAAGAAAAACAGAATCGTAAAGAAAAGCGGTAATGCCAAACGGCGTTCAGACCTCTTTAATGCAGGAATAATAAACATCCATACTTGGTATAATATGACAGGAATTGATATGATTACGCCTGTTGTGATACCTAATATCAGATATGACATAATGTTCTGAAGTGGACCTGTAAAGACAAGTTCTGCCTCTACATTGGAGCTGCCAGCTTTGAGCGTCAGTGCAATAAAACCGAGTATAGAACCATCTTCACCCGCACCCGATTCAATCGCATTTCCGATCATGTTGGCGATAGGACTGTTCAAGGGAAACTCAAGAATATATCTTATGGGACCGGTAAACAAGAGACCAATGAATGAAAAAACTCCCAAGGAAATCAGGCATATTATGATACGTCTTCGGAGTTCTTCAAGATGCTCCCAAAAGGTCATTGCAACATCATTCTCCATCTTACTTTGTGCTCACGGTATTAGTCAGATTTTGGTGGTTTAATAGTCTTATCCGGATCGATGTCAATGTCTTCAGTGACCTTTGTTATCTCTTCCTGAATTTCGTTACCGACACTTTTAAATTCACGGATCGCTTGACCTATTGATTTTCCCATTTCGGGCAGTCTTTTTGGTCCAAAAACGACCAGTGCAAGCACAAGGATTGCAAGTATTTCCATAGGACCTATACCCATCATCTGGTCATTCCTCCTTAGACAAAAAATGCGTATTCACTGCATAAGAAGTATATCATGGATAAAGGTATATTGACAACAAAATTTATGACGTTGCCAGGGATATTCAGTTTTAAAAGAATGCTAATGACCAAATCGGCAGCACCAGCGGTGCGAAAGGTATATAGAAACATTTACGAACGAAAACACGGAAATTGTCCAAACCATAGTAATGGTAATAATTCAGTTCCTTATTTTGATTTGATATTTCGTGTCTTCTGTGGCATAATGTTGTCAATACAGAAAGGTTAGGAAATTAGGATGTCTATTATGACTCATTTGGATGTACAGTCTCGGGATACAATGAATATGAGATTATTAAAATTTAAAGAATTCAATAGAATAATAGAAGAACAGTT
>VXOP01000133.1 GCA_009839975.1 Candidatus Poribacteria bacterium | reverse complement strand
TGTCTATACTTATTTCTGGATTCTCAATAATATTAACAATTAAGTCATCTTCATCATCACTACCGCACCCCAGAACGATCAAAGAGGATACCAGACCGAAAACTACCATTATCTGAAACAACCATCCAAGATTTTCCTGTTTCCATGCGGATTTTAGGGTTGATGAAAAATTTGACATTAGCTTATCCAAACTCCTTTTGAAATATTGTTCCTATTCGTTATCTTTTTTTGGACCACAACTCTCTGAATTGCGATTTTTCCTATCAAAATCTATCGTCTTAAATGATACTAGTTAAATGTTACAAAATACTGACAAGGCTTTGACTTTTTACTATCAATTTCGTACCCCCGACATACTGGATTCATTATCATAGGTTATAGCTAATTCCAAGTGAGAATGATCTTCCTATTTTATAACTTACAGATGTCTCATCACCTTGTTTGAAATGTACATTTGGGTCAAGTAGATTCTTTCCAGAAACACTAAATTTGTACGAATTTGCGAACGTTCTGCTAAAACTCATATCTAACTGTCCCCTCGGTTGTTCAAACACATCGGGTGCTCCGTGGTTGCCGACGTCAGAGAGTCTTTTTCCATAGATGTTGTATGCGATTGAACTTGACATACTCCAGTTGGGTTCTTCGTATCCAATGGATATATTGATGATGTATGGACACTGTCCTTGCAATGGACGTTCAGAGGATGTTTGAATACCGACATCTTCAGGTAGCACGACTCTTGAAGAGATGAATGCAGCATTTGTATTGATTGAAAATGCTCTTAATTTCGGTGTGATGAAACCCAAGTTTTGCTTTGCTTCAAGTTCTACTCCGTAGTTGTTTGCTCCTTCTGCGTTTTCGTAGGTGATTCGGACTTCAGCTTGCGGTTGGATAATCTGTTCAATCGGTTTTTGGAATCTCTTATAGAAAGCACTGATTGCTACGACACCGCCACCCGTTGTGCCTGGGAAAACTTCCCAACGTAAGTCGTAATTATCAATCAGTGTCCGTTCTAAGTCTGGGTTTCCGAGTATTGTTCTACCCCCGACAAAATCGGTAAATTCGAAGGGGGCAAGTTCGCGAAAATCGGGTCGTGTGACTGTACGTGAAACAGCCACCCTAAGATTCATTCGTTCCGTAAGTCGATAGGTCAGGTTAGCTCCAGGCAAAATATCAAGTGTCGTTAAATCTGCTTTGATTGGCACCAGAACCGGAGAGAAAGGGTCATAAGTCGTAACAACTTGTTCAGAGGATTCCAAGCGTAATCCTGTCATCAGCTGCCATTTAGTTGTCAGTGGCATATCAAGCATCAGATATCCTGAATAAATATTATGGTCAGCAAGGTAATTATCTGTTGCCAGTGTGGATTCCCTTAACTCAAAAACACGTGGTGCAATGTTCTTTGAATCAAATAGTGTTTCAGGTGGTGAGGCGAGGTCCACAGTTGTATCTACATTGTCTGATGGTAGGAACCTAAATCTTCGGACATCAAAAGATCGCGTCCTATCTCGCATGAGACCTCCCAGTTTGAAGAAACCGTCTTCTCTAATAGGCATTGTTATGTCAGCACGAGCATTGTACTCTTGGTCTTCCAAATCAAAGAAGAATCTGCTACCGCTATGTGTTACATCTCGGAATGTGTATTGACCCTCCCTATCTTCATAGATTGTCTCCCGTGTATCGGGTTCATTACGTGCAGCACGCGAGTATGTTAGTCTCCATTCTACGGAAAGGTCGTTTGGGGCATCGTCCATTTCAGCCTTTTCAACTACAGCATCATTGATAGTTTCCAAGTTTTGTTCCATAGAATCGGTTTTGAGTTGAGATGTGCCGAAGTTGAATCCGTGTGTTCCTGCCAATTGTCCAGAGAAGAGTTGTCGTTCTACATAACGTAGCCGTGCGCTCTGCAAATCTGTATTTCTATCGGCGTTAAAACCTGTCCAAGTTCGGGTTTGGTCTTCTGCTGTATGTGTTGTAAATGTTCGCAAACTGAGTCTGTGCCAGTTATTAGAAGGGTGGGAGAACAGCAAACTTGCATTGACGACGCTTCCCCAATCCACTTTCTGCTCACTCTGCTCAATAGTATAATCGGTAACAGGTGAAAGCGTTTCATTTAGTCCGATCCGGAACGCTTTTCGTACTTGCGTATTGTAGCTATGACTATTACCGTAGGAGATGACACCGAGATATCCGAACTGTTTTCCAAAAATTGTATTGTTGTTACCCAAACTGAATTTATAACCTTGGTTTACGGGGAGTGTATGCCGTTCTGGTGACCATACGTTTGAGAAGGATCGTCCAAATTCCTGAATTTCTTCACTTGTGAATCCTCTTGTCGTAAACCGTCCGCGTTCTCGGATTGGGATTTCTTCGGCTTTTTCTTGAATGAGTGCTGGAAGTTCTCGTGAACCGTCGTCAAATCCCAGAAAGTCGAGAGAACCTCCGGGGTATGTCAATCCTTCTGTCCCTGTTGCTTGTGAGTTAAAACCTGTTGACATAGAGAGGGACATTGTCAGTGCTTCAGGAAAGTCTTTTGTGAAAACTTGGACTGACCCTCCTGCAAATCCCCCCGGTTGGTCCGGAGAAAATGTTTTCACAGTTTGAAGACTTGCGAGGAGACTTGCGGGGAATATGTCCATCGGTACAACACGACGATTCGGTTCAGGACTTGGTATTTCAACGTTGTTTAGGAGTGTGTTGCTATAACGTTCTCCTAATCCACGGACAAAAACATATTTTCCACCTACGATACTAATGCCTGTTACACGTCTAATTGCTTGTGCGGCTGAGGAGTCCGGCAAGCGGCTGATCTCTTCAGTACTGATGCTGTCCTCAATTCTTGAACTTTGCATTCTTCTTTCAAGGAGACCGCGTTCACCAGATTGACTCAAACGTACTTTCATCGTAATTGCGTCTAATGTGACGACTGTTGGTTCAAGCATAACTTGGATAGGTTCAATTGTCGTTCCAGTATTGACTTCAATTTCTGATAAAACAGTAGCGGTGTAGAACGGCGCAGACACTTGAAATGTATAGTTTCCAGCAGGCAAATCTAAAGAAAATGTCCCTGTTTCATCTGTTTTTACCTTGATATTTGTGTCTACAACCATTATAGTTACATCAGGTAAAGGTGTATCTGTATCAACATCAATGACGACACCCGTGATATTTACTGTCTGTTGTGATTCCTCGGCAATAGTATTTACTGTAGAAAGCAATCCGATACTCATCAGAATTAACAACAATCTGATGTAAAACCTTTTCATTTTCCAT
>VXOP01000354.1 GCA_009839975.1 Candidatus Poribacteria bacterium | reverse complement strand
GTCCCTAATTGCTGAAGATGCAGACATCACCGTTGAAAACAGTCAAAACCTACGCTGGGATTTAACAATGTTCCATGTCGATCCAGACTTATCTAATGCATTGCGAAACGAGTTCATTCAGGGGGCTGAATGGGCACAAATCAAATTAAGTGAAGATTCCGCACCCGTGTATGTTATCCATAATTGGTATGATCCCAGCATGTGATAATCCCTCCGCTTCTGTCATTCGTTTAGTAAATCAAGTGAGACAAATACTGCTTGAAGCGTATCTTTGTCAATATTGGCCCCGGTCATAACCATCACAACTTTCTGTCCAGCTAAGCTATCAGAGAGTTTATTACCAGCAGCCAGTGACGCTGCACCCGCACCCTCTGCTAAGTTATGCGTCCAACGTATTGCCATACGGATTCCTTCTTGGAACTCTTCTTCACTAAGCAGGACAATATCGTGTATGTTATCTTTGATAATGGAGAAGGGAACAGGAAATGGTACCCGCGTCGCCAGACCGTCTGCTATCGTACTACAGGAATCGGTTTCTATATGCTTTCCCGCTTTCCATGAACGGTATATTGCGGGGGCGTTCTCTGCTTGAACACCGATGATATTGACATTTGGATTAATGGCTTTTGCTACAGTAATTGCACCGCAGACTCCGCTACCGCCACCAATTGGCACGATAATAGTGTTTACATCGGGAAGGCTCTCAAATACCTCCAGTGAGTAGGTGCCAACACCGTGTATAAGTGCTGGCTCCATTCCAGGGTGGACATAATAGAGACCCCGTTCAGATTGTAGTGTATCGCACAGTTCTCTGGCTTCGTCAAAGTCTGCACCGTGTACAATCAATTCGGCACCATAGGCGCGCATTGCACTGTTTTTTTCTGGGTTGTTTCCGTGCGGAACAACTATAGTCGATTTCACACCAAGTTGGGCAGCAGCATAAGCGATGGATTGTCCGTGGTTCCCACGCGTTGCTGTTACAACTCCCTGTTTACGTTGTTTCTTAGGGAGATTATGCAGGAAGTTAATGCCACCGCGAACTTTAAAACTACCGGTTGGTAAATGGTTTTCATGTTTTACATAAGCTTGAAAACCGAGTTTCTCTGATAATTCTGGATAGTAACTTAAGGGTGTAGGATCTAAATATTTGTAAACTGTCTGTTTAGCAGCAACAATACCGTGAAATGTTACAGATTTCATTTACTCTCCTGTTTTTATTTTATCTGCGTCTATCGCGAGTACTTTCAAAAAAGCTGTTTTCGCTTTGTCTAACTCACCTCATCTGTTATAAATATCGCCGCGTTTCAGGTATGCCGCTTTGATTTCTGTTAATTTTCTTCTTCTTCGTTTTTGTGACATTATGTCCCTCCACTTTTGTGATTTAAAACCTGTAAGGCAGTTGCAATGTATTTACTGAATGAGTATAACGTAAAACGCGGTACTATTCAACTACTTCTTCAAGGATCCCAAGGGTGTGAACAGCAAAACCTTACTCTTATAAGAAGGAGATATACCAGGTTGTTACAAGAAAAACATAATGCATTTGCTGTAAAATGTTTCGCTACATTTATGAAACCAAGCAAAGTCGCAGAGGCTCTTTGAAGGTGACAAAATACTTACACACCTATATCACCACATCTGTTTGACAATAACACAAGAAAATGGTATAGTGCATAACAATCTTCTAATTGTGTTAACACTAGCAAATCACAAATTTCAATAAAAATCTCCATCATGTCTAATACACAGAAACCAACTAACATCAATCGTAGGACATTTATCAAGGAACTCGGCATTGCAGGTGCTGGTGCTTTATCACTCTTAAGTTCACAAACTTCAGCACAGAACCTAACGGATATAAACGGTGAAACGAAACCGAATATCCTTCTCATCATGACAGATCAACAACGTTGGGATGCTATGAGTTGCAGTGGCAATTGGGTGCAAACACCAAACATGGATAGAATTGCAAGTGAAGGTGTACGATTTACCAACGGAGTAACCAATTCACCTGTCTGTATTCCAGCAAGGGTTAGTTTAGCAACGGGATTATACCCGCATAACACTGGTGTTTGGAATAATCAGACCTACACTATGCCGCGAGATACGTCTACATGGATGCAATCAGTACGGGAGGCAGGTTATCGCACAAGCCTGTTTGGTAAGACACACTTTACACCCCATCAGGAAGGCGTTGACTTACGTTCACGTGAATACCTATTACATGCTTACGGTTTAGACGATGTTGATGAAATTCCGGGGCCCAGAGCAAGTCGACGTGTGCTCTGCAACATGACTGAGGAATGGCAAAATAAGGGATTATGGGCTGCTTACCGCGCGGATTATGAAGAACGGTTCGCCAATAAACCCCACGTGGTACGACCCACTATCCTTGGACTTGAAAACGATGCCGATGTCTATGTAGGACAGCAGGCTAAAAAATACCTAAACGACTATAACCGAGAAGAACCTTGGTGCTGTTGGGTAAGTTTTGGTGGACCCCATGAGCCGTGGGATACACCCGAACCTTATGCCAATATGTACAACCCTAATAGGATGCCGCCACCAACGTCAAGAAAAACTGCCAGAAACCGTCCACTTGGACACTTAGATAATCTCATGGCAGCAAATCGCAGAAATCCAAATTTTGAAGTGGGAGAAGTTGAAAGGTTACGCGCTGACTACGCCGGGAACGTCACGCTTATTGATGACCAGATAGGTGAGATTCTGCAGACCATACAGGAACGCGGAGAACTTCACAATACAGTGATTGTCGTTTGCTCAGATCATGGTGAAATGAACGGTGATAACGGGATGATTTACAAAAGTAATTTTCTCAACGGATCAGTGCGAATTCCATACCTTATACGCACACCGGAAACACTAAAAAGTGAAACCATAAACCGAATCAATGAAAATCCAGTCGAATGGATTGACATCGGCCCTACGCTTGTTGAACTCGCAGGTGGCGATATTAAACATCAACAGTTTGGTAAATCTCTATGTCCACTCTTAAATGGCACTCAGCATTCGCATCGAGAATTTGCTGTATCAGAAATAGAAAATGAGATTATGCTGCTAAATCAGGAATGGAAATTTGCAGTGAATTCCAAAAAGCAATCCTATATGTTGTTTGATGTTCAAAACGATCCTGATGAAACGCACAATCTTGCAGGTCTACCTGAAATGAAGACATTGGAAACTGAGTTACGGGCGAAGGTTTTTGAACATCTTAGGAATACACAAGAGACAATGGAGATAGAACCAAAAGGA
>VXOP01000280.1 GCA_009839975.1 Candidatus Poribacteria bacterium | reverse complement strand
TTATTGACTTGGGAATGGGAAACCCCAATCAACGAACCCCACAACCTATTATTGACAAACTCACAGAAGCAGCCCAAGAACTCAGACATCACAGATATTCTGCTTCGCGTGGGATCTACAATCTACGTAGAGAAGTCAGCTGGCATTATGAAAGACGGTTCGGGGTTGATATTGACCCGAATGAAGAGGCAATAGCAGTCATCGGAACGAAAGAAGGACTTGGACATCTCGCTTTAGCACTGATTGATGAAGGTGATTTAGCGATGGTACCTAACCCGACATTCCCAATTCACATGTATAGTGTCGTCTTGGCAGGTGGAAGTGTAGTTAGTATCCCACTCGTAGAAGACAACGACTTTGTCCCATCCGTTGCAGAGATCACACGCGATATATGGCCCAGACCGAAGGCACTGATATTAAGTTTCCCACACAATCCCACTGGTGCTGTTGTTGAATTGGACTTTTTTGAGGAAGTCGTACATTTCGCGAAACAGCAGGAGATGGTGGTTATACATGATCTCGCGTATGCCGACATCGTTTTTGATGGGTATAAAGCACCCAGTTTCCTACAAGCAAAAGGCGCGAAAGATGTCGGAGTTGAGTTTATATCACTTTCAAAGTCCTACAATATGGCTGGTTGGCGATGCGGATTCGCTGCTGGTAATCGTGACATCATTGAAGCACTTGCACGAATAAAAGGATATTACGACTACGGCATTTTTACACCTATTCAAGTCGCTGCCATCATGGCACTGCGGACCCCCGAAGATGTTGTTATGGAAAACGCGGACATATATAGAAACAGACGCGACGTATTGGTTGAAGGATTAAACCGAATTGGATGGCAAGTACCGAAACCGCGGGCATCCATGTTCGTTTGGGCTCCTATACCCGAACAGTGGCAACATCTCAACTCATTAGACTTTGCAATGAAACTCTTGAATGAAGCGGAAGTTTGTGTCTCGCCGGGAGCAGGTTTTGGACATAACGGTGAGGGTTATATCCGCATCGCGCTTGTGGAAAATGAGGACAGAATTCGTCAAGCAATCCGTCAAATACGACGCGCTTTATTCGGTTAATTTTAAGCACCTGTTTAATACAAGGTCTATTTTTCCTACTCTAATCCCCACTGTTTCTTTGCCTCCTCAAATGAGATTTTCTGACCACCCGTGTGTGATATAGGATTCTTACCGACCCACCTTTCGTCAATCGGATCTTCAGCAGGTTGAAACCTTATATCGCAACTGATACGCCATTTATCCGACAGGTTTTTCGTGGAAGTGTGTAGTGTATGCATCGTAAATACAATGATATCACCCATTTCAAAATTTGCAGTCTTCCATTCTCCGCCGTATTTCTCACTAATCGCCATCGGATCACGACCAAAATGTCCTGGTGTCCCATCTCTGTCCACATCCGTCTTGCCATAAGTATCACGTATCCGAGCAAAACTATCCAGATTGTGTGAACCAACGAGAACAGTCAAGGTACCCATCGTTGCTGGATTATCTCCGAACGGAATCCAACATGTATGTAGTTGTTGAGACCCTCTACCCATATAGACGAAATCAAAATGGGGTCCAGACCACCCATCAGGGCGGACAAAACGTAGCCATTTATAATCAAAGGTCCGCGTTTCGCCACCGAAGAAGTTTCTGAAGAACTTAAAGAGTTCCTCTCCCTCCAGAACAGACAGGACATCTGCGTGATGCGTAACTGCTGGTGCCCCCATTGTTCGTCCTGGACTCCCTGGACCTGCAACAGCATCCATCATTTCTGTTCCCGGTTTGAACACTTCATCTTTTCCATTCCCTTCAGCGTATTCAAGAATAGCGCGGCGAGCTGCGAGAATTTTGTCCTTGTCAATTATCCCGCGGGCGAGCAGGTACCCATCTTCCGCTATCTGTTGATGTAAACCTTCTGCTGAATTTAGCACATCATTACAGTCACGTAGTACCCCGATATCGGGTCCGGGGTATGTCAGTTCATGATCACCTAAATAAACGGTTTCTGCCATTTTTGTCCTCCATATAAGTTATAATTCGTAAGAATACTAAAACGTATTGAACACTTTAACAGGTTTCCCTGTTTCAATAGATTCCCATGCTGCAACCCCTACAGCAATAGACTTTGCACCATCTATCACATTCGGTGAAGGCTCTATGTCCTCCTCAAGACACTGCTGAAAATGACGCATGTATCGGATAACCGTCTGTCCGTGTCCGTAGACGCTGGAGTCAACTTCTGGTGGACATGTCATCTCAAACGGTTCCCTGGCAGACATCTTATCAAACATCAATTTGACTTTACCCCCTTTGTTATCCGTGAAATTGCCTATCATAGTACCTTTACTGCCGTAGATAGAGACTTGCATCATCGGCATTGGGGGATGAACAACGTCGTAAAGTCCCATCGCTCGTGCAATCTGTCCACTCTTAAACTTCAAATTTAGAAAAAAGTTGTTTCTTATTGGATATTCAGGTGTTAACAACCCTTTAGAACCGTAAGCATGCACCTCTTCTACATCACCGAGAAAACTACGTAGTATATCAACAGGATGAACAACGCCACCATACATAAGGTCTTGAGGTACTTCAAGCCTCCATGGGGTAAAATCATAAACATCGCGTAGATCATGGACATAATAGGCATCAGCGACCATGATGTCTCCTAAATCACCGTCGTCAAACA
The DNA here is from genome assembly GCA_009839975.1 of Candidatus Poribacteria bacterium. GTDB lineage: Bacteria > Poribacteria > WGA-4E > WGA-4E > WGA-3G > MSPOR6. The sequence continues at coordinate 582 of VXOP01000280.1, read as the reverse complement.
AACGTTTCATCGTGAGGAACTGTAGGTCAAACCGCATCGTCTGTCCGACAAGAAACTTGACACCGTGCCGTCTAACTAAATCAACTAACCGCTGCGCATCCTCTAATGATGTCACCATGGGTTTTGTACAGACCACATGTTTTCCAGCTTCAATCGCTGCGATACAGTGTTCAGCGTGAAGATGATCCGGTGAATACACAGCAATGACAGAGATGTCATCCCGTTGAACCAATTCACGATAATCTGTCGTCCAATAAGCGACTCCGATATGATTTGCATAGTCTTCAAGTATATCAGGACGTTTGGCACATATTCCGCGGAGTTCATAGTTGAGATCAGGCACATCCTTAAGAAGGGATGTTGTTGAACCCATATTCGTCGGGTTAATACCGATAACACCTAAACCTATTGCCATTTTTTTCTCCTTATGGTGAAATATGAAAATAATTACAGATTTCCATTCCCCGGTAGGTGCGATATCCTTATCGCACCGAGTTTGTCCAATACGGTCTATCGGAAAGTTCCGCGTAGGATCCGGTGCGATAAGGATATCGCACCTACCGGCCTGAGTATTATTGATAG
>VXOP01000377.1 GCA_009839975.1 Candidatus Poribacteria bacterium | reverse complement strand
AGGCGAACCTTATTTCTAATGTGGATGTCTGTTTTTTAAAGTGTATGTTTTTGACTTTATGAACTAATATACATCCAATTCATTTTTTTTATGTGCATACTGTGAAACATAACGGCTTTTTTATTACATTAGAAGGTGTGGAAGGTGCCGGTAAAACGACACAGATCCACCTTCTGGCTGAGGCACTCGGTGAAAACGTAATCGTTACCCGTGAACCGGGCGGCACACAAATTTCAGAGCAAATTAGAGAGATATTCCTAACAGCAGCAGAAATATCGGCACAGACTGAACTCATGCTGATTGCTGCTTCACGCGCACAACATGTTTCAGAACTAATTTTACCTGCACTAAAAGATGGTAAGACTGTAATCTGCGATAGGTTTAGTGATGCAACTATCGCTTACCAAGGTTACCGTAAGGGAATAGACTTAAAACGCATTGAACAGGTTAACAGTATTGCTACACAAGGTTTAAAACCTGATGTTACCTTCCTTCTTGACTTGCTACCCCATGTTGGTCTAAATCGCAAAAGAGAGTCAGATGAACCCCTTACGCGACTTGAATTAGAAACGATAACATCACATGAGAAAGTCAGAAAAGGATACTTGGCATTGGCTAAATCTGAGTCGGAACGAGTGATGATCATCAACGCACAGCTTGGTATTGACGAAGTAAGTAAGATTTTGGTTTCAGAAACAAAAAGACGGATGCAAATGAAGACTCAGCACAGATACTGATAAAGGCAACGTATTTCAAAGAGTTTGTCCATGGCATATACGATAATCGGTCATCAGAACATCATTTCACAACTGAGAAAAGCGGTCCAGGCAGAGCGGGTTGCTGGTGCTTATCTGTTCACTGGCATCCAAGGTGTTGGGAAGGAGACTGTCGCATGCTACTTCGCAAATCTTATTCTCTGTGAAGGTACTGATGATGCATTAAAACCGTGCGGAGAATGCAACGCATGCCGAAAAATACAGAACGGCAATCATCCTGACTTACATTTTATTCGGCCTGACGGTGCACAGATAAAGATTGACCAAATACGTGACATGCAGCAACAGATCTTCTATCAACCCCTTGAAGGACCTCGAAAAATCTACATCCTGACGAATACCGAACGCTTAAACGATGCTGCCGCAAATGCTATTCTCAAAACGCTGGAAGAACCACCTGCTGCATCAACGCTAATTCTATTAACTGAAAACATAGAAACTATCATCCTAACCATAAGGTCCCGTTGTCAGATTATACCGCTATACCCACTGCATACAAAGCAACTTGCAACTGAGTTAGCGAAACATTTTGCGGTTGATGAAGAAACCGCATCATCAGCTGCAATTCTATCAAACGGAATCGTTGGTAAGGCTATAACATTGATAGAAGATGGCATCTCCGCAGACCAAAAAATCCCAGATATTCTATCAGAGACTGACCCCATGGCTGCATTTAGAATCGCGGAACAACTTGAGAAGAATCTTGAAAGTTTAGATGAACTCATCACGTGGTATCGGGACTTGCTCTTTCTGCAACAGGATGCACCTATAGAACTATTAACACATCCAAACGCAATCGATGATCTTAAGGAACTTGTCAAAGGGTATTCACGGCTGCGGATTGAACGTGCAATTAAGAATGTACTTGAAACAAAATCACTTATCCAAAATACGTTTGTTACAAAGATTACTGCTCTTGAAGTCATGTGTCTGAAACTAATATAAAATGAATTCTGCTCCTTGCATTTTGGTGATGTCATTATGTCAGAACTACTTTCACATGCACAAACATTAGAAAATCAACAACAGATTCCTGAAGCAATACAGGCGTATGAGGATGTCATCCGTAGCGATGCCGATTCAGAGACCCTTGCTATAGCAAACCACCGCTTAGGCGTTATCTACAAGGATTGGCGTGAATACATCGCAGCAAACAGATTCTTCGCCAATGCACACAGACTCTATCCTCAAAATACCGGCACACTGAAGTCAGTAGAAAGTCTAAAGCAATACTTCTCTGATCATAGAGACCAAATTGCAAACCAGATGTCTCAAAAAAATAACGACCAGATCGTATCACTATTCCGTATTGCGACCGGTATAAAACTGTTGACTATGGATAAACCTACCCAAGCCTATCCGATAATGAAAAGTCGCACGAAGATATATCCTAACGCAGCAGTCGCAAAACACCTCCTTACAGATATCAGAATAACGGAGGATGATCGCAATTCTGCGATTGAATTTCTCATCAACAAAGATTGGTTAATCAGTAATGGAGATGAACTCTATGCTATCTCAGATAGTGGATTATACGCATTCTATACTGAACTTGCAAAACTACATATTGATAGTTTAGCTTATGCGGAGGCTGTAGACTGTTATGATCAGGCAATTTGGTTGGACAACTCTCAATCTGTTCCGCTGTTTCAAAAGGTAATCTGTTATGCCGCGCTTGAGGAATGGGACACAGCTCAAGTTGAAATCAGCAAACTCCCGATTGAGATACCAAACGCAATTGATGCAAGTGCATTTCACAGTGCTATTGCAGAGTGCTATCACAACATTTATCAGATCACAAAAGATGACAGAGACAAACAGAGAGTCATTAAGGCGTGTGAGGAAGTACTTCGCATAGACAAGAAGAATAAAGCGATATCTAACCTGCTTAAGGCGTATCAAGAACGGAAACGTTGGTGGAAAAGGTAGTTGAAATCAGTCGGTGAAGAGCGTTTTTGGTATCCAAAAATTGACCAATTTTCCTCTGATATGGAATTCAAGAGAATCCCAATGTTGGATAGGAAGTTCAATATGTGCAAGCGCAGCGGTTGGCATTGTTACAATCTCATTGGTTAGGTGTCTTGTAAGATGTTCCATGGTAGGATTGTGTCCAACGACCATCACACACTCATGTTTATTTGAGACTGTCTGCAATGCTTCTAAATACACACCGAAAGGTGCATGGTAGAATTTGTCCAATTTCTTGATTTTTCCTGCGAAATTGCATGCCTTTGCTACCTGCGTTGCAGTCTTTCTTGCACGTTTGGCGGATGAAGTAAGGATTCGGTCTGGGACTAAGTTTTGTTTAAGTATGTGTTCACCCATTCGTGGTGCGTCGTGTTTACCACGTTTGTTTAAAGGACGATCATAATCTGCAAGATTCGGATTGTCCCAACTGGATTTGGCATGACGGAGAATTAGTAGTTTTTTCATCATTCTTTCCTAATCTAATAATGTTATCACATTATCAGTCAGTTTTCAAGTATAATTCATTTGACTTCACGACTATTAATAGAAATGACCCAGAAGGAGATCTGTGAAGCACTCGGATACATCGATTGTGACATTCGTCGTATGCTGGCGGATGCAATGGCAAAACTGAAAAGGTTGGGGCGCGCTTTACGCGGTTCGGCCTCAGAACAGAAATTGGCATTGGAAAATCCACAGTTAGTGATGGCAGGTGAACTGGAAACTATACCGCTTTTTGATCCTGGGGATATACACATGAAAAAGCGGGAGTTGAAAAGTTGGAAAGGTCAGCGTAAGACAGATGAAACGGACAATGAAACAGAGCAGCTGAGTCTGTTTGGATAAATCCCTCGGTTTACTTACCCCTCCAGTCAATGCAAACTTGCATTTCACTTATACTCACATCCAGTTGAGACTCCGCCGGAGTCCTGTCAGTATTTCCTGTTCCTCCTGCTGCGTCAGTATCCCTGTCTATAACTTGTAGAGACTCATCGCTGCCAATCCGTTCTCCCGTGTTTATCTGCTATTTGTTGCTCCATAACTGGGGCAATCCAGCCTTGTTTTTGCTTGTTCACATTGCGATTAAATAGTAAAATAACCTAAGTTGCTACCTATAAGTGCCAATATTTGTAGCACGGGGAATGCCATTGGGCGAATGCGCGCATGGCATTCGCCATGATTCATACCGTTGATTTCACTGCCAGTTTGCGCTCCTTATGGCACAATCTGGCAGATTGTGCTACATAGGTAGCAACTTGGGTTAAAATAGGAAGTGTTTATCGTAATAACAATGCTGGAAACGTATAAGCTGCGCGACAAATAAGGAGAACAACATGAGATATATTGGTATTCTTGTGATTTTTGCGTTTTGTATTCTTCCGTTCAATGCTACTGCTAAGCTTGTGGACGGTTTACACATCTACATGCCGTTTGATGATGATGAAGATAATATTGCAAAGGATGTTGGTCCAAAGGGTTTTGAAGCAACGCTGCACGCAACAGCGAAATTTGTGGAGGATGGTAAGTTTGGTGGTGCAATAGAATTTACTGCTGGTTCTGCTAAAATTGCTGAACCGGGTGGCAAGAGTGACCTCTATACCGAACATCTGACAGTCGCAGTTTGGATATTTCCTTATGAAATATCGGACATTGTTATCGGTAATGGACATGTCTATGGGAATATCTTCTTCCATAAATCTGGTGCAAGTGATGATAACGTGGAATTCGGTCTCGGCAGCGGACAAGGATTATATTGGTATATCAACTCTGGACAAGCGGATATGGGTCCTTTCAACGGTGCGGATGTTGATACGACGCTTCCGTTACCGAACTTAGGCCTTGAGGCGGATAACTGGTATCACGTGGTAGGGACATTTGATGGTAAAGAACTTCGGGTTTATCTTGATGGTGAACTTGTGGGTGAGAAACCAGTACCTGCTAACGGTCCGGTGATGATCTGGAATGATAATCCGCTTGAATTTGGTGGACGCGGGACAGGTGTGAATGTCTACAAAGGCTTGCTTGACGAGTTACTCGTTTATGAGCGCGCGTTGACAGAGGATGAGGTGGGAAGGGTTATGGACTCCAAGAACATCTTTGCTGTGGATGCTGCTGGGAAACTGGCAACGACATGGGGTGATTTGAAAGGGAGATAGTGTCAGTAGGATGTGTTAACGTGTACGTTTTTTATTTTCTGCAAACTGTGGTCTGAAGCGCGGATTATCGCGGATGACACGGGTTAACGTGGATTTTTTGTTTTGTATTTCAAGTTGCTTTTCACAGGATTGGGTTGTTCGCACGTCAGAAGTCCAAGCCGCGTAATCCTGGCAAATCCGAGATGCTGACGAAAGAGGTGGTAATGACTTTACACATCCGAGTAAAATGTGTTAAAATGATTCTTGTAGCAGCATACATGCATTTAAGGAAAAAGATGGTAAAATGGATATTATGAAATGAAGGAGGAATCAGATGCACAATTCGCAAACGCACCCCGAAGCTGTTCAAGAAGTCACACGACAAATTACAATGACGATGGAGGAATTTCTTGAAAATGATTTGGAGGGTTATGAGTATGTAAAGGGAGAATTAGTACCGATAGCAGCTGCAGCAGCAATTATTCATAGCGAGATAGGTATCAATCTTATTGTGCCTTTGGAATTACATGTTCGTGAAAATAAGTTAGGTCGCTTGTATTCTCTTGAAACGACATTTCAATTGGGTGATCGGGTGGTAAAACCGGATATCGCGTTTGTATCAACAGAACGGTTATCGGATGATAAATTGAAAGGATTCTCCGTGGCTCCTGACCTTGCTGTTGAGATTGTTTCGCCTTCAGATATTCATTATGATGTTAACGAAAAGGCGTTAGCCTATCTGAAAGCAGGGACACGACTGGTCTGGGTGATTGAACCTATACTGAAGTCAGTCACGGTCTTTCGTTCTGAAGTAGACTGTACACTGCTAAACTATGAAGATACGTTGACAGGTGAGGATGTTATTGAAGGGTTTTCGTGTGCAGTTGCAGAACTGTTTGAATAGATTTTCTATAATTTAAGGAGACAAAGATGGCACATAAGAATATTCTGATGATTTTGTGTTTGACTACGATTGTTTGTTTACGGATTGCTGTATATAGTTGTCACGCGAAGGAGTTGACATTAGATGATATTTTTCCAACGGATAGGGTTTTAGATATACAGATTACTGTATCAGCACAGGATTGGAATAAGATTCGGCATCAGTCACGGAATTTTGCTGAGGCATTGCATGAATCACGTCAGTTTAAGCCGATAGATCATCCGTATACTTACGTTGATGCGAGTGTTAGTATTGATGGTGTGGTGTTCCCGAAGGTTGGAATTCGTAAAAAGGGGTTTATCGGTTCGCAAAATCATGTGCGACCGTCGCTTAAAATCAAATTGAACCATGTTGACAAAGATGGTGAAATTGAAGGACTGACAAATCTAACACTTAATAACAATCAGCAGGATACGAGTCAGGTGAGTCAATTTATGGGGTACGCGCTGTTCAACGCTATCGGTTCTCCAGCACCACGTTGTGCGTATGCTAAGGTAACAGTGAACGGCAGAGAATTGGGATTGTATTCCCACGTTGAAAGTATGCGAATACCTTTACTCAAACGGGCTTTTGATAATAGTAAAGGTGTGCTCTATGAGGGGACAGTTGTTGATTTTCATAAGGAGTGGGAGAACAGTTTTGAACATAAGAGAGGAGATGATGAAAAAGGTCGAAAAAAGATAATTGCGTTAATTGATGTACTCGCTGAGGATGCAGTTACTGAAGAAGCGATCGCTGAACATGTTGACTTGGATAGTTTCTATCGGTTCTGGGTTACTGAAGGGTTACTCGGTTTCTGGGATGGATACTCTGGGAACAATAACAACTTCTTTGTCTATCTTAATCCTGACACAGATAAATTCCATTTTTTACCGTGGGGAGCAGACTCTCTTTTTGTCAGACATAGTATGCTTGATTTTCAAAGAGATTCTCGTAAACCGATTTCGGTCAAGACACAAGGTCTAATAGCACATAAACTCTATCAACTTGAGGCGGGAAGAGAACGGTATACGCAAACTATGATGGACATTCTCAAAAATCATTGGAACGAGGTGGCACTACTTGCAGAAACTGATAGAATCGCTACGATGGTTGAACCCCACATGTTACCTCAGCAACGTTCTATCCGAGAAGAAAGAGGTTGGGGACAAAGCAAAACGATCTCGTTCAATGATAAGTTAGATGAGACTCGTGAGTTTATTCGCGTGCGTAAGAGTGAGGTTTTAGCTGAGATTTCCGATGGGATGCCAATTTGGAAAAAGAGACCGAACCCGCCATTTGTTATTGGACCTGAGGGATTTGATGGAAAGGCGATGAGACAATTCATTGAATTACCTGAAGACAATCTGTGGGGTGCAGCGCGAACAGGTGATCTGGATGGTATCAAACGTTATCTTAAGGAAGGTGCTGATATTGATGAGCTTTCTGAACAGACTCAACTATCACCTTTGGCATGGGCAACGATGACGGGGGAGACAAAGGCTGTAGCATTGCTTCTTGAACTGGGTGCTGATGTTAATGTAAGACAAGAAGATGGTGGGACACCCTTACATATCGCTTTCTTTCTGGGGCGTGCCGAAATCTCTGAACTCCTCCTCAAAAAAGGCGCGGATGTGAATGCAAAGAACAATAAGGGTGAAATACCCGCGAATGGATTGATGGTTCCTTGGGTGTTCACCCGATTTCTGACGAACATGTTTGATTTTGAGTTGGAACAGAAAGAGGTAGAAGACGGTAGAAAAAAAATAAGAGAGATGCTCACAGGTCAGAAGGTATCGCAACCCCAAATGGCTGAAAAAAAAGCAGCAGAAAATGTGTGGGAGGCGGTGTTTATCGGTGATCTGAAGTTTGTCAAACAGGCAATAACCGATGGAATGGATGTGAATGCTAAGAATCTGGTTACAGGGGATCCGTTGTTATTTACAGCTGCGTTGATGGGGCACACAGAGATTATGACCTACTTGATTGAAAAGGGAGCAGATATCAATGTCCGGAAAGGAGATGGCAACACGCCGTTACATGCCGCAGCATTCCTTGGTCGTGCTGATGCGGTGGAATTGTTGCTGAAAAACGGCGTTGATATTAACATCCGTAGTAATGTCGGGGGTAGTGCTATGGACAACGCTACATTAGACTGGGAAATCACGAAGGGAATATTAGAATTTATCCCGATTGAAGTAGATGAGGCAGCGATAAAAGCCGGTAGAGCGAAGATTGTTCGTCTTCTGACTGTGCATGCGAAAACCCCACCAAAGTGACATAACAGGTAGCATTAAAGTCGTGGAACTTTTGTCAAATCAGGATCAGTAAAGAGACAGCATTTCTTGTTATATCAATATGTAATCAATTGAGGTAAGAGACTATGGACATGAATAAGTCTGAAAATGTAGAATATAAACACAATTTCTACAAGGAAATCATCCCTGATACAGAACGAAGAAAAATATCCGAACGATTTGAGGTATTAGCACAACGGGAAGATAACTGGGATGGTTACGATTCAAAGAAACCAACAGCGTTAACCTTAAAAAGTGCCCAGCATCTTTTTGAAGACTTTTTTGATTCAATTATTTCTACCGGATCTCTATGGCTTACTCCGTTCATCTCCAGTGATGAAGATGGCAATGTGACAATAGAATGGTCCAGAGAAAATCGAAGATTACATATCCAGATTGGGGAAGATGAGGTAGAATATATCCAAGTCTGGGGTATAAATATTGATACTGAGATGAACGTAGACTTTTTAACTCGGGACGATTATTTAGAGCTTTGGGAATGGTTATTAGATGGCAAATAACGACTTAGTGCGGGACGATGAGATACTCTATCGCAGCGTTCGCGGGAAATATGGTGAAGAGTACTCTTATGACGATACAGGTAAACTGCAAATTAGTAGTCAAGCATTTAGAGATAGGGAAAAAAACCATCTGTAGATAGAGCATCGTTAAGGGAATTTAATCCTACTTTGTCTAAACAAAGTGAGACTGATGGAATTGTTAGTCTAATGACTGCTGATGTTCGCGCAATAGGATCAGTTAAGACAAGATTAGTGTATGAAGATACAGTTGTCCATGCAGTAGATGTTATCTATGATCCCGTTCCTGAAAATCCTGCCCACTCGAAAATCGTTGTAAACCCTGAGTTTTTTGGTTCAAACAACAAGCGAAGAAACGTCTTTAAATTACTACAACTTGCGCTCGCGGAACTTGCCGAAAGAAACGGATGGACTTTAGAACCGAATGAGTAGCGCATTCAGAATCCATGAGTTGTTAAAAATCATTATTTAAGAAAAAAGGATACTCTATGCCAAAACCAGTCAACTATACAGACATCTTAGAAACAGGTGATAACGGTATCTATGATATCCAAACACATGCTGCTGGTCCGGAAGGCAGTCTGCCACTGACTGCGGAGATGCTTCTAAATCGACCAAGTGGTGATATTTTTGGATTGAGCCACAACACTGCTATGGGGTGGGCACCGACAGAGCTGCGCCGTGAAGAGTTTCTGATACTCAGCACGCAAGGTGGTATCCGCGCACCTGATGGTAGTCCTATCGCACTCGGTTATCACACGGGTCATTGGGAGGTCGGATTACTGATGCAGGCTGTAGCCAATGAACTAAAGGAACTCGCGGCGATTCCTTTTGCTGGTTACTGTTCTGATCCGTGTGATGGACGGACACAAGGTACCGTCGGCATGATGGATAGTCTGGCATACCGTAATGATGCAGCACAGATTTTCCGTAGACTTATCCGTTCACTGCCGACACGAAAAGGTGTTGTCGGTGTTGCCACTTGCGATAAAGGTCTACCTGCAATGATGATGGCACTTGCATCAATGCGTGAATTGCCTGCTGTGCTTGTGCCAGGAGGCGTCACGCTGCCACCAACTACGGGTGAAGATGCGGGTAAGATTCAGACTATCGGGGCACGTTTTGCACACGGGGAGATTAGCCTTCAAGATGCAGCAGATATGGGATGCCGTGCTTGTGCTACGCCGGGGGGCGGCTGTCAGTTCTTGGGGACAGCAGCGACTTCACAGGTTGTCGGTGAAGCGTTAGGCATGAGTTTGACACATACTGCATTGGCACCGTCAGGACAAAATATATGGTCAGATATGGGATTGCGCTCGGCACGAGCTGTGGTCAATTTAGCAGCGAAAGGTCTGACGATGAAGGATATCGTTACACCAGAAGCAATTCGAAATGCGATGGTGGTGCATGCTGCGTTTGGCGGTTCAACCAATCTGCTGCTTCATATACCTGCAATTGCACACGCTGCTGGACTGGAACGTCCCACAGTAGATGATTGGACTGAGATAAACCAACAGGTTCCACGCCTTGTGGATGTACTGCCGAATGGACCGGTAGGACATCCAACAGTCCGAGTATTTCTCGCAGGGGGTGTGCCTGAGGTGATGTTACACTTACGTGAATTGGGAGGACTTATCAACGAAGACGTACCGACAGCAACGGGTGAAACACTCGGTCACAATCTTGATTGGTGGGAGACTTCAGATCGACGGCATCGTGTAAGAGAGCTACTTGAAGAACGAGATAACGTTATCCCCGATGAAGTAATTCTAAATCCAGAGGATGCACAGGCAGCGGGGTTGACAAGTACTGTCACTTTTCCGCGCGGTAACCTTGCGCCAGAAGGTTCTGTTATCAAGAGTACTGCAATTGATCCGAGTGTCGTTGATTCTGATGGCGTGTATCGGATGACAGGACCCGCACGTGTGTTTGTGCGGGAAATTGATGCGATACAAACACTTAAGGGGCAAGGGGAAAGAGATATGCAGCCTGGTGATGTCATGGTGTTGTGTTGTCGTGGTCCACAAGGCACAGGAATGGAGGAGGTATACCAACTGACATCTGCACTCAAACACCTGTCGTTTGGGAAACATATTGCATTGATTACGGATGCACGGTTTTCTGGTGTATCAACGGGTGCGTGTATCGGACATGTTGGACCGGAGGCATTGGCAGATGGTCCGATAGGAAAAGTGCTTGATGGGGATATTATACAGATTGAGATTGATACTCGGCAGTTGGTGGGGAGTATTGATCTGGTAGGACACGGTAGCGAGACATTCGGTGCAGTAGAAGGTGAACGCGTTCTAAGCGAAAGGCAACCCCGACCAGACTTATCACCAGATGCGGCAATACCAGACGATACGCGGCTTTGGGCAGCGTTACAATCTGTTGGGGGCGGCACCTGGGGTGGATGTGTCTACGATGTAGATGCGATTTTGAGTGCTTTGAAATAGAGTTACCATGAAGAAATGGAAATATTGGATACCACCCTTACTCTATATGGCACTTATCTTTATTGTATCGTCTCTGGAGCAGCCACCCATCCCGCCGCCAAAGTTTGAGTGGATAGGCATTGACAAACTCCTTCATTTCATAGAATACGGTATACTAAGTGTCTTGTTGACTATCGCATTTGTTAATGCCTCACCGAGTTGGTTTCCAGCAAGATTGATTTGGGTTACTGCTGCACTCATCTCTATTCTCTACGGGGCCAGTGATGAAATTCATCAGATGTATGTCCCGGGCAGGTTTGCTACAATAGCAGATTGGGTTTCTGATGTCATCGGTTCGATTGCTGGGGTATTAGGAGTCTATTTTTACTATAAGAAAAGAAAGAAAGGAATTAAAATGCATCCACTTGTTGACTTGAATGTTCCAAAAGGTACGATTGCAGTTCATTGGTTTGAGCAGAGCAGTTTTGCGCTGAAAGATTCTGATGGGACTATTGTTCAAATTGATCCCTATTTTCCACGGAACCGTCCATCAGACCGCTTTATTCATACTGAACCACCTCTTGATGAGTCGGACCTACCCACCGATTTTGTGTTATTAACGCACGCGCATGGAGACCATACATGTCCAGAATCTATACGGAGAATTTGGGAGACTTCTACTGCTACACGATTCATAGGACCGGAAGAGAGTGTTCGTCAAATTTCATCAGAGACGGATGTTGCTGATGACAACGTTTCAGAGATATCCGCGGGGGAATCCACAAAACTCAACAATCTCACTGTGCATGCCGTTTATGCGAAACCGCCAGAGGGAGATCCTTCTGCAGATATTGGTCCTCCCGATGTTACACATTTAGGTTATATAATTTCTGGTGATGGTGTGAATCTTTACTTCAGTGGGGATCCGATTAATAATTTCGCTGAGCATGATGATCTGATTTCCGCAGTCGCAGCACATAGACCTGATGTCGGTTTCCTGACCAACCATCCGACTGAAGGAGAGTTTCCATTTTTTGATGGATGTGTTAAAATGGCGACGCGTATTGGGTTGAAGCATGCGGTACCAGCACATCGGTCATGTTTTGTTACCCGTGATTATGATCCGGCGGAGTGGGCAGCAAACTTCCCACCTGATGGTCCCGAGCCGTTGATTATTGAGAGAAACACACATATTATTTATTTTGAGAACACGAGGGAAACGCCCGTTGGTGGAGATGGATTAAGACGGTGGACTCTTTGAGAAAACCGCACTGTCTATGAAACCGAAGCCCCAACCTTTAGGTTGTGGGTGCTATCACCCATTGTAAAGTGCCTAAGGGTAGTGCAGAATCAGAAATCAATATGCAGGCTACACATTCAAGAGAATTGCAAATCTATCAGACCGAGAGTGGACGCGAACCATTTAATGAATGGTTTGACGCAATTCGAGACACTCAAACACAAGATCGAATTCAAGCAAGACTTGCACGTCTTGAAGATGGAAATATGGGGGATTGTCGACCTGTAGGTGAAGGTGTCTCTGAACTAAGGTTACACTTTGGTAAAGGCTATCGAATTTATTTTGGACAAATCGGTAATACAATCATACTATTACTTTGCGGTGGTGACAAGTCATCTCAAAAACAAGACATTTCACAAGCAAAGACATACTGGTTAGAATACAAGAGGAAAAATCAATGAGAAAATTGAGAACATGGCGAGAATGCCTCATAGAACGGCTTACTAACCGTGAAAGGGCAGTCGGCTATCTACAAGCAATCCTTGAAGATTACCAAATTTGCAAAAGTCCTTCTGTAGTACTTAAAGCACTACAGACGGTCATTGAAGCGCAAGGTGGTGTGTTTGAACTTGCTAAACAAACGGATATGGACCCACAACATCTTGGCAAAATGCTGTCCGAGGAGGATATACCTTTGATTGATAGATTAGGGACTGTACTTAAAGTACTTGGATATCAACTCTCTATTCAACCGATAGAAATTGAAGGTTCGGATCTTAAGACTTATACTGAAGCTTTAGAAGGGCAGAAAACATCTGCTCAAGTTGCAGAAAACCCAAATGATTGACATTCAAAACTAATTGAAAAAGAGGTACAAATACAATATGTCTCTAAAGGAACAAAAGACACCCCTTGTCGGTATTGTAATGGGGAGTGATTCAGATTTAGAAAAGATGTCTGAAGCCGCAAAGGTTTTAGAGGATTTTGAAGTGCCGTTTGAGATAACAATCTCTTCGGCGCACCGTTCACCTGAACGCACATTGACGTGGACAGAAAACTTCAAGGCAGATGGTGGCAAAGTGATCATCGCAGGAGCAGGACGGGCAGCACATCTTGCTGGGGTCGTTGCTGCACATACAACTCTACCTGTTATCGGCGTACCAATAGATGGTGGTCCACTGAATGGTGTTGATGCGTTATATGCGACGGTACAGATGCCTCCCGGTATCCCTGTCGGAACGATGGCAATTGGTTCAGGCGGTGCACGGAATGCCGGGATATTTGCTGTGCAGATTCTGGCACTGGAATTTCCTGAATTAGAAGAGAAACTGCAAGCCTATAAAAAGAAAATGAGTGATGGCGTTGCCGAAAAGGCAGCACGTCTTGAAGAAGTGGGTTATGAAAATTATTAGCTCAAAAATATTAACTGAGTTGACATAGGATGGGTCTTGCATGGAAAATAAAGAAAAAAGAGAATGGGAAAACGATACAGAACTCTTTGATATGATGCAAGAGCATCTGTATGCTGCTGTGATTTCCGATGCGTTAGATACTACCGGTTTCCGTGAGCAAGCAATGCAACACACTATCCGTCCGTTACTACCTGAGACAGTTGTTGTTGGTCGTGCAATGCCAGTCTTGTGTCTTGATGTCTATGAAGTACCTGATGAACCTTATCAGCAGGAGATAGCAGCAGTTGATAGTCTGAAACAGGACGATGTGCTTGTCTGCTCTACGAACGGTAGCACGCGTATCTGTTTCTGGGGAGAACTTCTGTCAACTGCTGCACGTGCACGCGGTGCACGCGGTGCTGTGATTGAGGGATTTATCAGAGATGTTCGCAAGATCATGCAGATGCAATTTCCTATATTTACTACCGGTATAACACCTGTGGACTCCAACGGACGCGGTGAAGTCGTGGCATATAACGCCCCGATAGAATGTGGCGGTGTCACGGTGAACCCTGGTGATATTGTGTTCGGGGACGCTGATGGTGTTGTGGTTATTCCACAATCGGTGGAAACGCAGGTGATTGAGGCTGCACTGGAAAAGGTGAGTGCTGAAAACCGGACTCGTGATGCACTCCGGGAAGGTGCTACGTTGCGTGAAGTCTATGATGAGTTTGGGATTCTGTGATGATTCAGCAAAGTAGCAGTAGACTCTGTTTAACGTCCAACAACATAACCTATCAACGTAATATAGCGAGTTTTCCTATTTTTTCCACTTTGCTATCTCCGGTGTGTGCGATCACTCGATAGAGATATACGCCGTTGGCACATCTGGTTCCTGTTTCGTCTTTTAAATCCCAAAAGGTTTCATTGTTCCCCCGTTTTGCATTATCATCAACTATCGTGCGGATGAGTCTACCGCTCACCGTGTATATTTTGATAGTCACCTTGTCTGGCGGTTGCGTTAGTTGATAGATGAAATCAGTTTTGCCATTTGGAACAGGATTTGGTACGTTAAAGACTTGGTTTTGGAATCCGACTGTTTCATCAAGCGTGAAATCTGCTTCAATCTGGGTCGTGTTTTCGCTTGTATCTGTTGCGGTTACCTGCAGACGATATGTGCCGTTTGGTAGGTCAGGTTCAAAACTGAAGTTTGCTTCTCCAGGGTTAGTATTATCATATTTCCATTCAGCGGTTTCAAATTCGCGATAACGTTGTGTGCCATCACCTGCAGCATCATCCGTCATAATCTTGTTGAAGGTGATGTTGAGTAGGGAGATATCCAATGCAGTTTCATCAGTAACGCGGATTTCGCATTTGGGTTGCTGTGTGATACGATTTTTGCCAATGCCATTACTTTTAGTCGGCAATTCCCCGAGAGAATCAGCATTTAATTCTGTTCCGATAAGCATTTCATCATTTACCATTATCTCTATAATAGGTGGCATAATATCGGGCATTTCTGTCACGAGGAATTGTGTCTGTATCTTCCCTGCTTTTCCCCCGATAGCATTTCCATTAAAATCGCGTGCTTCTATTTCAAACGCATATTCACCGGGATATAGGATGGGTTTATAGTCAATTGGGACTGTATTGACATCTTTAGGATTTCTCAGGGTATAATCAGAGATAGGTTCAAACGGTTTGCCGTTATCTCCTCTTCGGATAACAAGCGTATCAAGGTCAACACCATTTTCATCCTCAAGCAGAATTGAGATGTAAGGTCTCGGTGCAATCACACTTCCTTTCTGTGGTTTGACACCGTCGATCCATAGTTCGAAATCTGGTCCTGTGTTGTCCTCGTTGCTAATGAGCGTAAAAGGTGTGAGTTCGGGGGCTTCTGCTGTAACTGTTCCGACTTGCGCGGTGCTGAATTTAATCTTATCACCAAATTCAAAAGGTTCGGAACCTGCTTTAACAAGTATCTCTATACCAAGGTGGTTTAGAAATTGTATTTCGTTGACTCTCCCGTCAATGAGTACGTCATTTGGTAGATATAACGGTTCACCCGTTCGGTCTCTGAGCTCAAAATGGTTTTCGGATGTAAAAAAGATGAACCAGTCACCTACTGCAAACTGTTCACTTGTACCGAGCTTTACCTCAACAGTTGCTGTACCGTTTCCCGCATTTTTGTTTCGTGCCTCTTTCAAGATAGCCGCACCTTCTGAATAATCGGTTTCAATTACGAGTATATCGGCGAATTCAAATGGTACAATAGGAGAACCGTCATTTAGTTCCGGTGGAACGATCCAATTTTCTGTAATCGTGAATTCCATTCCGTAGTTTTCAATACGATATGGAATGTCGAGTTGTCCTGTTGTGTCAAATTTTTCATATAGGATGTGTTTTTTTTCTTTCAAGTAGACTTCGAAATGTGTAGGGTCTAAGAAAAGGATAACCCACGTACCTTCGGGTGTTAGTTCAGGACTAATTTTTACATTTTCAATCGGCAGCGGTTGTTTATTCCCATTTTCGATCTGTATAGGTGTGACATAGTTTTCCAGTACAAAGATAGGTCCTTCCGTATCAAGTGTGGGTTTCTCGTCTCCTGTGGTATAGGCTACCTTGGAGGGGAGTCGACTCCATTTTTCGTATTCTTTATTCCATGCGTAAATGCCAAGTTTTTCTGCTTCATCAATTAGCGCGCCTTGAAAATCCCTACTGCCATCGTGCCATGGCGTAGTTTCTCGGACGATGTCTTCTAAGCTGCTGATATCAAATCGTATTTTGAGGGTTACGGGTTTCTGAAGCACAAAATCGGATTTCTGTATAGAGACATCGTACTGTTGTAAACGTTCCTCTCCTGTTCGGATGACTCCTCGTCGGAGCGCGGCAACCTGTGGAATCGTTGCAAAACTTAAAGAAGGTTGTGTTATGGAATATGGCGCGCTTGAAGAGACGTTCAGGGGAATTAGTTCATCTTCAGTTTTAGCTGCTGCAGTGGGAAAATCAAGACTAAACACTCGATCAAGACTATGTACTGTCAAAGGTTGTGACGCATTGTAGAAGTATTCATTGATAACGAACGTAATACGTCGTTTGTTATCCCGTTCGTTGTATTCAATCACATTCCCAATGATGTCTCTTGTGCTTGTGTCTACCTCAGGGTCAAGCATAACAAATAGTTCATGAACCCCTGTGGCAAGGTTTTCGGGTAATGCGAGTCTTACCACTGCTTTCTGTAAAACTGTTTCACCTTCCTCCCAATCGTCTGGTTGGAGGGTTATGGTACCTATGATTTTAGCATCATCGTTAATTTTGAAGTCACCGTCAATGTCAGGGTTACCTTCAGAAAAGATCACATCAAAGCCAGTCTTTACTGTTCTTCCCCCGTTGTTAACCAGTTCAGCGACTATAGCATATTCCTTTGTTTGATCATTGTAGATATATTGAATTGGATAACGTGTGCTTCCATCTGCAGCAACGTGTAGATTGGGTCCTTGCGGTGCTCTCACTTCAATTCGTTTGTTAGGTCCCGGGTATTCAGATTTAAAACCGTTGATATCGGTAACTTCGATTCTGTAACGGATTTTATAGCCGCCTCGTGGTAGTGGGATCGGGTCTTTAAGTTCATACCATTGTCCACCGGGACGAAACTGGTTTGCACCTGGGGGTCGCGTAATTTTGATCATAGCGTTCCGTGTATTGTTGTAATTAAATGTATCATCCCATTCAACCTCAACGGAACGGATACCGTTGACTCCTAAGTCATCATAAATAAGTGTTTGGATGTTGAAGGTATGCGTATCTAAGGAATCTATGACTTCCCGTACATCCTCTATAATAGGTGTATCTACCCAGAATATTGTGCCACCGATTGCTGCCCGTTTACCATCATCAGCGAATACGTTTACGACACCTCTACCGGGCAAGGCTTTGGATGGGATATTCATGCGAATTGTCCCGAACTCTCCTTTCCAAATTTTACCGGGTGTTTTTGCTGTAAAGTCATTTTCTATATCTTCATCAAAATCATTAGAGAAAATAGCAGAGGCGATAAGGTTTTCTGTGCTAAATTCTTCTGCTTTCCACCATGTTCCGTTTACATCATGAATTCCAGCTTCATTGTTAAGAATAACAATCTGTTTGCTTGGATTGAGTGCGACTTCTTCCAGTTTAACTTGTAGGTCAAGTGTAGGCAGTGCAAGTCGCGTTGCTGGATCTCCGAAGAGTGTATACTGTTCTGCTCCGGGGATCCATTGCGTATTACTATTCCGGGTAAGAAATCTTATTTTGGCTTCGGTGACGATTTTACCGAGTGTTGGTGGTACTGCAGCCCATGCTGATGAATTGGCAGCGATTCCCTGTTTCTGTTCAAAAGGTTCATGCTCAAACATGGTGGTAAAAAGGTCGTTATCAAATTCTGCGTTTGCTGGCGCGTAAGTTAGTCGTGTAGCGGAGAGTGATGCGATTGCCCCGTATCTACCGTGTAAAAACTGTTCACTGAGTGAGTGTTTCCCGTATTGTTGTGGTTTATCAAATTCCCCATTTAGGCATGTTGTTGAGATAACAAATGGCAGACGGTTGTTTCGTAGTTTGCCGATATCGTTGATGTGAAAGATACCCTCATCTGCCCAGGTCTGGTTTCCACCGTGTCCTGCATATTCCATGACAATTGTGCCATCTTTAAAGGCATTCAGGATATAACCTCTTGTCGTGTCGGCGCGTTCAATTTTTCGGAGATAAATCTGTTTCGTTCTATAGCCTAAAGGGATGATGTCTTTAATGAGTTCATCTCGAGACAACTCAAAGCCGATGTCGGAAGGATTGTCTACCTCGTTATCTGCGATCTGTGTTAACGTTGCCTGCCACGGACCAATTATCGGTTTCTGTTCATATTTCATAATCTTTTGTATTATTATGTCAAGTTCTTGGGGGGTCTGAACTGATAGTCTTCCGATAAACATATCGGGCAGCGGGTCCGAACCTACGATGTTGACGAACCTTTGATCCATCGCAGTTTCACCACTTTCTGGTGCCCATCCATGGTATGTTGGGACAAAATTCGGATAAAGGTCGTAGACTCTATTAAAATTCGGGTCTCTCCTGTAACGTTCAACGATAACCCTCTTATAGTCGTGATGTGCATCACCTACGAGCAAAACATAAGTCGGGGCAGGGGGTTGCCATGAGTGGTATGCGTCACGCAGGAACATCCGAATTGCGAATGGATTAAAACGTCCGTGGCTATATTCATTGTAAATTTCGTCTATATCCACGACTCTGACTGTCAGTCCTTGTGAACGTCGAAACGCAACTAAAGGTTGAATACGTTCCAAAAAAGTACTATGGGTGATGACGATATAGTCGGTTTGTGTAGCATCATTTCGCAAGGAACTTTGCGGTATTTCAGTTAGATTACTTACTAGTTTATAGGCATTATTGGCAATCGCAAAGTAATAGTTCGTATAGCTTTTTACTTCATCTTCAAACCTTATCTGGTAGTTAGTAGTTGAACCTGATATTAGACCATCCACCAATTTTTGCTTTATCCCCGCTTGCAGACTTATCGCATAAACATCTATATTGTCATTAGAGAAACCCCTAACAGTGAATTGCGTTTTTCCAATGGTATCTGGATCGGTTTTTGAGTTAAAATCGAGTCTGTCGTCTATTGCGCGAAAAGTACGCCAATACTCAAACTCAAACCAATCAAGGTAAAAGTCATAAGAACCTTCTGGCGTATCATTTGTATCATTTGCTACTATCAACAGATAATTGACGTTAGTATGGTCAATTTTTGCCTGTGGGATATCCCGTATGACCAGAGGGTTACCTTGCCGTCTCCATGTCTCCTCATCCCCAAGTTGATCATTATTAAATATAATGACTGCTCTGTGAAGTACATTACTCTTACGAGATGAGCCTTGAAGTTTGATGCGGACGGTTGCGTCTCTTGCTGTGTCAAAACGGTTTATGGCACCTGGTAGTTGAACTGGAATTTGTTTTCTTTTTAGATTAGAATCTGCACCACCTCTAAAAGCCGTCCAGAAATAGTGGTCTGCTAATTCTGATCTCACATCTCTTCCTTCAAGAGGGTCATAAAAGTTCTCTTCCTCAAATCGCTTTTTTGTCAGAAATGCTTTCGGTGGTATAGCATTATCACCGGAGACGGGCGATGCTGACCGGGTACCGATACGGTATGTGTTTTCATCTACATCCTCTACTGCACCTTTTGGAACAAAACTAAACCAATAGTAGTTTGTATTCGTGAATTTATTACCTACCAGACCGCGAGCATAAAAAACAATCTTATCTTCAGGATCAAATGTTTCGTCATTGTCAATATCAAAAATATAGAATCCCTGTTGGTTTCCCTCCGTTTCAATCCTTATGCTATCAAAGTCAATGGTATCAGGTTCAATACCAGATGCTATGAGTCTAGTGTGATTGATACGGTACATATTGTTTTCTGTTATCGGAATCTTGAAACGTCTACGCGGATTACTAATTGGTGCAGCGGGTGCCATCGGACCGATATTGGGAGAATGTCCTGATCGCATCTGTTGTTGATTCTGGTTGTGGCGCCACTGCGCTGCTTGTTTGTTGTTAATCAGAATTGAACGAAACATGTTTTCATAAGCAGAACTATCAAGAGAACGCAGCGGTAAAGATGTAGACGCAGCCGTGCCATTATATTGAACTGAACCAAAAAAATCTATACGGAACGTCATGTCGTCCGTAACTTTTATCTGTCCTGTTGTGCTATTATATTGAACTGGGTTGATGTGTAGGATACCGATCCGTTGTGAACGTACAAAACCAATTGGTATCACCTCTACTAATTTAGAAGGATACATGATTGAACCACTCGGAGATGCAAGTTTTTTCTTATCTTGCACATCTGGACCATTACTGCCATTATTAAATTCAGGAGGGAGATCAATTTCCTGATTTGTGAGTGGTGGCGTTTCAAGTGTCTTAAAAGAACTCTGTTTGTCAATTATTGTCGTAGTTACGCTGCTGGCGGAAGGTAACCCAATTTGCACGGAATAGACGGGTAATTTTGGTTTGCCGGATTCGGTTGTCCAGGATGAGCCGTCAAATCGGATTTTCGTCGCAGATTGACCGTTCAGCTGATGTGTTGGCGTTTTTACCAGTTCCATATTTAAATGGGTGAGCCGGAAGCGAAGAAGAAGAAAATGCGGTTCAGATTTTATGATCTCTATCGGCGGATTGCTTTTAAGGTACGGACTGAGATGCTGTAGTTGCCTTTGTTGACTCTGAGCAAACACATTATTTGTATTATAGATACCTTCTATATCTATCTCAACTGGTAGTATCCCTATCAACAACAAAAACAGGAACATCTGACATATCAAACGTTTTATCATACTGTGCTTCTCGCTAATTGTGCTGCGGCAGCTAAGGCTGCTATGAGACTGGTTTCACTTGCAATACCTTTTCCGGCAATGTCAAAGGCTGTACCGTGGTCAACGCTTGTGCGGACAATGGGGAGACCTAATGTGATATTTACAATGTGTCCAAATCCTATCAGTTTTATCGGGATATTGCCTTGGTCATGATACATTGCAATTACCGCATCCCATTCCCCTCGGATTGCCTTCTTGAATAACGTGTCTGCTGGTAGAGGTCCATCAACCTGAATACCTGACCTCTGTGCCCGTTGAACAGCTGGGAGGATGTATACTTCTTCCTCTCTTCCGAACATACCTTCTTCACCTGCATGTGGGTTTAGTCCTGCTACAACTAAACGGGGTCTTTCAATACCGAATCGCATGAGTGCATCATGCGTTAATTGTATGACATCACTGATCCTCTCCACAGATAATTGCTTTGATACCTCAGCAACTGGTATGTGGTTTGTAACAAAAGATACGGTAAGACTATCTTTAATATCTGTTGAGGTAGCGGTTTTTTTCTTCGTTTTTTTTGGTTCAATTCCAAATTCTGGCAGAAATGTCTGGGGGATGTCCCAAGTTCTGAGCATCATAACAGACTTTTCAGATTGTGTCAGGCTTGTGAGCATCTCGGTATGCCCTGGGAAGGGTGAACCTGCTTTTTGTATGGCAGCTTTACAGATGGGGGCCGTTGTTATGGCATCAAGCCTGCCATCAAGTGTAAGTTCAACTGCTGTCTCAATTGCTTTAACTGCTGCAGAACCACATTGAGGATCAATCTTACCGTAAAAGACATCCTCAGGTTTCAAACTACTCACATCAAGCACATCAATTGTGCCGACCCTTGATGTCCAATCTGCTGTAAAATGCTTTGGGGATTGGATTGATGCAACTTGTGGTAAGTTCTCATGACTAGATGACTGTCCGTTCTGTGCGGTTACAAGATTCAGTGCGGATTGAATAATTGGCAGACTTCCTATGACAATCGGTTGGCAGATCTGATAGATGTTTCTGTTTGTAAGTACTTTTACGATTATTTCGGGACCGATGCCAGCAGCATCTCCCATAGTTATTCCGATACGTGGTAACATACAACCTACTCAATGCGTCGGTATAGTGTTTCTGCCCGCGTTTTAGATACATTGCCAGTTGGTAATTCAAGTATCTGATATGTCAATTCCTGTACGGGTTCAGTTGGCAATGGATCAGAAATGATAGTAATCCTATCACCGATTTTGAGAGTTTTGCCAGCTTTTGCGGTTTTTGTGTTGACTAAAACTTTACCTCGGCTGCACAAGGTATTGGCAACGGTTCTCCTTTTGACGAGACGTGAAATCTGCAGAAACTTGTCTAAACGCATTTTGCCAAAAAATATTAACGGATGTCTGTAGATTAACTTCCAGTTTGTCCCATTACATCTGGGTTCTGTATTGCTGCATCATCTGTAGTAGGTGTGATTGCATCTTGTTCGCTTTCAGGATCACCATCTGTATTTTTCTTAAGTGCTAATTCCAAGACTTGTGTAAAATCATTCACCTGATGCCATCGGACTTTCTCTCTAATTTCATTTGGAATATCCGCGAGGTCTTTCTGATTTTCCTCTGGCATGATAATGTCCACGATGCCGTTGCGATAAGCTGCGAGTGATTTTTCTTTGAGTCCACCGATGGGAAGCACATGTCCTCGGAGTGTGATTTCTCCTGTCATTGCGACATCTTTCCGTACCTTTTTACCTGTTATGGCACTGAGAATAGCGGTGGCAACGGTTATACCTGCGGAGGGTCCGTCTTTAGGTACTGCTCCTTCAGGTATATGGATATGGATATCCTGTTTCTCAAAAGTTTCTTTAGGAATTTCAAAGTGTTCTGCGCGTGAACGGAGATATGCAACACCCGTTTGAACAGATTCCCGCATGACATCCTGAAGTTGTCCTGTCATATTGAGTTTACCTTCCCCCGGCATAAGTGTTGCTTCAACGGAGACGATATCCCCACCGACTTGTGTCCAGACCATTCCTGTAGACACACCAACCTCATCGTGTTCTTGTGCTTTTGTACGTGTATGCTTCGGTGGTCCGAGGTAATCGTTTAGGTTAAGGGCAGTAACCTTTACTTCAACATCCGGTGTATCTTCTGTGACAATCTGCTTTGCGATTTTCCTGCAGATACTGGTAATGTTCCGTTCAAGACTTCGTACACCAGCTTCACGCGTGTATTTGTGTACGATGTCAAAAATAGCAGAATCGGCAAAAGTAACGTTTTCTTCCTTCAGACCGTGGTTTTTCAGCTGCTTCGGAATTAATCCGTTTGGTTGGAACGTTGCGATTTTATGTTTTTCAAAATCGGTATATCCGGAAAGTTCAATGACTTCCATTCGGTCTTCAAGTGCAGCGGGTATCGTTAACCGTGTGTTGGCTGTTGTAACGAACATGACGTCCGACAGGTCAAATTCAACATCAAGGTAATGATCTCTGAATGTTTCATTCTGTTCTGGATCAAGTACTTCAAGAAGTGCGGAAGCGGGATCACCGCGCCAATCGGCACTTAATTTGTCTATTTCATCAAGTAGGAAGAGCGGGTTCTTTGTTTTCACATCCCGTAACCCTTGGATAATGCGTCCAGGGATTGCACCGATATAGGTGCGTCTATGTCCTCGGATTTCGGCTTCATCCCTTACACCGCCGAGGGACATGCGAACAAACTTTCTACCGGTTGCACGTGCTATAGATTTACCCATAGATGTTTTCCCAACACCGGGTGGTCCGACTAAACAGAGAATAGGACCTTTTACTTGCTCAACCAATTTCAGGACAGCGAGATATTCCAAGACATTGTCTTTTGGTTTTTCTAACCCGTAATGGTCTTCGTTTAGTATTTTTTCCGCTTTTTCAAGGTCAATGGTATTTTCGGTGCGTTCTTTCCAGGGTACTGCCAGAAGCCAATCTACATAGTTACGAATGACACCTGACTCTGCGGACATAGGTGGAATTTGTGCGAGTCGGTCAAGTTCTTTTAATGCTTTCTCTTCTGCTTCTTCTGTCATGCCAGCATTTTTTACCTGTTCGCGAAGTTCATCAATTTCGTCAATCTCATCGCCACGTCCGAGTTTACGTTGAATTGCTTTTAGTTCCTCTTGCAAATAGAATTCACGGTTTGTCTTCTTAACGGAGTCCTTAACTTCATTGAGAATTTCTTCTTTTAGGTCTATCAGGTCAAGGTCAGCTTCAAGCAGTTCAATGACGAAATTGAGTCGTTTTATCGGATTGAGTTCTTCAAGTATTTCTCGTTTTTCAGCGGTATGTCCTTCCAATAACGAACCGGCAACAAAACGTGCAATATTATCGGCAAGGATTCCGGGTTCATCTAAAGTGCGAATATGTCTTTCGGCATCGGGAAGGATTACTTTCGGATTCGCTTTCGCAAAACTTGAAAATGCACCGCGCGCTTTTCTAATGAGTGCTTTAGATGCGGCCGCTACGCCTGTGAGTTCCGAAACGATTTTGACATTAGCAGTTAGGTAACCATCCACCTGTCCACATTGCATGATTATTGCTCTGGCGGTTGTTTCTATGGCAATACTGAGAGAACCGTCCTTTGGGTCATAGAGTTCAACGATAGTTGCAACGACTCCAACATTACACATGTCTTCAGGTTTAGGTTCAGCATCATCCTCAATTTCGTGTTCTTGATGTAGGAGCAGTACCCGCATATTCGTGTCAAGTGCTGCACGTGCAGCAAGCACACCCATTTCACGTTCAATCTTTAGCGGTGTCCAATCCATCAATCTCTTGTCCTTGTCAATGACCGCTTTGGTTTTTGGAAAAAAAGTCTCAAAATAGGGTGGCAAGGCTATAACTGGCAGAATAACAACAGAATTGTCCTGAGTGCTTCCAGATTCTTGGTTCATGTTTTGCTCCTTTACGCTGTTTTGAGTTCTTCAGAAGTATCGTTAATCAATTCAGGTGGACTTTTCCCTAAAACCGTATCTTCGGTGATTTGACAGGTGCTTATTTCAGTGAGTGATGGTAAGGTATACATGGTTTCAAGCATGATTTTTTCCATCACAGCTCGTAATCCGCGTGCGCCAGTTTCGCGTTCTATAACTTGATTTGCTATAGCAGTAAGCGCATCATCGGTAATATCAAATTGCACACCTTCATACGCTAAAAGTTTCCTATATTGTTTAACGAGAGCGTTCTTCGGTTCAGTTAGAATTCTGATAAGGGCAGTTTCATCCAATTCTCTCAGAACTGCAACGACAGGAAGCCTACCGATCAGTTCAGGGATAAATCCGTATTTAGCGAGGTCTTTCGCGGTGGCGTGTTCAAGGATTTCGTGTATCTTCTTGTCGTCTTTAGATTTTAAGGTCGAACCGAATCCGATGCTCTGTTTACCGAGACGGTCTTTTATTAGGTTTTCTAATCCGATGAAGGTACCACCACAGATGAAGAGTACATTTTTAGTGTCAACTTCTAACATCTCTTGATGTGGATGTTTGCGACCCCCACGAGGAGGTACGTTAGCCACTGTGCCTTCTAAAATCTTGAGGAGTGCTTGCTGTACACCTTCCCCAGAAACATCTCTGGTGATGGATGGGTTTTCAGATTTTCGGGTAATTTTGTCAATTTCGTCTAAATATATGATGCCGTGTTGCGCACGTTGGATGTTGCCATCTGCTGCCTGAACAAGTTTCAGAATTATATTTTCAACGTCTTCGCCAACATAACCTGCTTCAGTGACAGTAGTGGCATCTGCGATAGCGAAAGGAACATTTAACACTCTTGCCAGTGTTTGCGCAAGGAGTGTCTTACCCGTGCCTGTGGGACCTATGAGCAATATGTTGCTTTTATCCAGTTCAACATCATCAGTATCCTCATGCTGCAGGCGTTTATAGTGATTATAGACAGCAACGGATAGGATCTTTTTCGCGTATTCTTGACCGATTACATACTCGTCAAGTTTCGCTTTTATTTCTGCTGGTTCAAGTAGCAATACTGGCGGGGCAACATCTTCCTCTTTCGGTTCCTCAGCCTCAGTCGTTTGTTCAGTCATTTCTGATGATTTTACTTGAGCGAGTTTTTGATTACAATAATCAATACATGCGTCACAAATATTTGCTTCTGACCCTTGAAAGAGTCTTTTTACTTGACTACTTTCTCTATTACAGAACGAGCAATATACTCTGCCATCAACGGATTCTGACATGTTTTCCTCCAATCTGCCATTGTTTTATTTTACCGGACACACGATGAAGACCTAACCCAATTTTATGTTACTGACGATGTGCTACCACTGTATCAACGATTCCGTAGTCGAGAGCTTCCTCAGCAGTCATATAGAAATCTCTATCGGCATCGGTCTCAATTTTCTCTAAACTCTGTCCGGTATGTTGCGACAAAATAGTGTAAAGTCTGTCGCGTTCCCTTAGTATTTCGTTTGCATGGATGCTGATGTCCGTTGCTTGTCCACCAATACCCCCTGCCATAGGTTGATGTATCAATGCTTTGGCATGTGGTAAGGCGTACCGTTTACCTGGGGTTCCTGCTGCTAATAACACAGCTCCCATGCTATATGCACGTCCTAAACACCATGTTTGGACGTCTGCTTTAATATACTGCATGGTATCGTAGATGGCTAAACCTGCTGAAACTGAGCCACCGGGTGTGTTTAAATAAAGGATTATATCGGCATCTGGGTCCTTTCCTTCAAGGAAGAGCATCTGGGCAGTGACCAAGTTCGCGATTGCATTATCGTCAATCGTAGTGCCAATCATGATAATTCGATCTTCAAGTAACCGGGAAAAAATATCATAGGAACGTTCTCCACGGTTTGTCTGTTCAACAACAATAGGTACAAGGTTCATTTGAAACTATCCCGTAATGATCAATGATTTTTTCTCAGATGCTTCTTGTATGAGAAACTGATATATTTTTTCGTGTTCAAGTTGTATTCTAAAATCCTCTAAACGATTGTTTTCTTTTAGTAACTCGGATAATTTATCAGGTTTTCTACCTTGTATGTCTGCAGCACGACGAATACCGTTTTCTAATTCATCGTCGCTTATATGAATATCTTCATAAGTAGCAATTTCCTCAAAAATCCAATTCTGTTTTGTCTGCTGTATTACATCTCTCCGCATTTCTGTAGGCAATACTTCAAAATCAACGCCAGCCTGTTCAGGTGTCTGATTATTGTCTTTAAGCTGTTTGCGTACATTCTCTATTGCATTCTGCACATATTGATCAACCACATCATCAGGGATCGTAATATTTGTCATTTCAATCAACTGTTCAAGTATGTCAACTTTTTGCTCTTGATTCTGTTGTATGCGTGCATCTTCAACCATATTGTTCCAGATGACACCGTGCAATTGGTTATAGGTTTCATATCCGAGGTCTTTTGCAAATTCATCATCAAGTTCTGGCAGATGTTTTTGAGTGATAGCATGCAGTATGACATTGTATATCACCTGCTTATTTCTCAGTTCAGGCGTGTGATATGCTTCATCAAAATTAACCGCAATTGCCTTTGTTTCACCGATATGCATGCCTATTATGCCATTGATTAGGTCAGGGTGATATCGTTCATCTGTTAGGTCAATATCTATATCTTGGTCAGATTCACTTTCAATTTCACTTCCCTCTAAAATGCAGGTATAATCTAACCGAACACAGTCGGAAACGTTAACGGGTCGGTCTTCTTGTATTGGGTCAAAAGTTGCGGACTGATCCTGTAGTTGTGCGATGAATGCATCTACGTCCTCCCGTGGTACATTGACAGGCGTTTTATCTATCTGTATATTTTTGTAATCTGGCAGTTCAATGACCGGTTTTACGCTGACGGTGGCAGTAAATACGAGGGGTTGGTCCTCGGTTACTTGCATTTTCTCCAGAGGTGGGTCAAAGGTTGGCTGTGCCAGCGGTACGATCTGTCTATTATAGAGTGCGTCTTCATAAGCAGGAAAGACAACCATTCTGACGACTTCATTGTTTATATATTCAGGAAATCGTGATTTTAGTAGCGTTAAGGGCACGCGTCCTTTTCTAAAACCTGGTAACGTTACGTGACCGCGCAGCGTCTTATATGCTTCTTCTAATGCTTCGTTAATATCTTCGGCGGGGACTTCAATGTCTAATTTAGCTTGTGTGTTATCTAAGGTTTCCACTTCAACTCTCAAGTTAAGCTCTCCCTTCGTTACGATGTAGTGTCGTTGCATCGGTTCGCTATGAGATGGGCGAGGAGGGACTTGAACCCTCACGAGGCGTAACCCCAATAGATCCTAAGTCTATCCTGTCTACCAAATTCCAGCACCCGCCCGTGTTTCAGAACCGATGCGCCGTGAAGGAATCGAACCTTCAACCCTCTGATTAAGAGTCAGATGCTCTGCCGATTGAGCTAACAGCGCACGCGTCCGGAGGGATTCGAACCCCCAACTTATGGTTCCGAAGACCATTGCTCTATCCATTGAACTACGGACGCATAGTCATAAAGGTGGATGATGGGGATTGAACCCACGTCCTCCTGATCCACAGTCAGGCGCTCTACCCCTGAGCTACATCCACCGTAATACGATACACGCCTAGCAGGACTCGAACCTGCAACCCACAGCTTAGAAGGCTGTTGCTCTATCCAATTGAGCTATAGGCGTATGTAGTATCGGGGCGAGAGGATTCGAACCTCCGACCTTCTGCTCCCAAAGCAGACGCGCTA
>VXOP01000431.1 GCA_009839975.1 Candidatus Poribacteria bacterium | reverse complement strand
TTTAATCCTGGGTCAATTTTACCACCTATTTTCACTAAAAGGTCTAGGCAAGTTGGTTTACTTTTTCTTGGCGCTCGCATCGGTAAGCGGAAGTTGTACCGCTACATGTAGGTAAAACAACTCCGAATGCATGGGGTGTCTACGATATGCACGGGAACGTTGAGGAGTGGTGTCAAGATTGGTATGGACCTTACGAATCACATTCACAGGTTGACCCTATCGGTTGTAAAAAAGGATTATACCGTGTCACACGTGGCGGAAGTCATTCTACCTTGTTAACCTATTTACGGTCGGCTAATCGCATGGGAGCATTACCTGAAGATAAACATTGGTACATCGGTTTTCGTGTGGTCTGTGGAGAATTACCGGAATTTGTTACGTACTCGCCTGTACCAAAGGTGGCGATATGGGGACAGAATGTTAAGCAAAACACTCCCGCACAACCTAAAGTCCCAGCGACACCTTACTTCGCTGAACCCATACCTTTTGTAAATATTCCTGACGGTTCAAATGGACCGCTTTTTTCCAATCACAATCATGTGCCTGCGATTGTTGAATGTCCAAACGGTGATATGTTCGCAGCGTGGTAT
Organism: Candidatus Poribacteria bacterium; assembly: GCA_009839975.1. GTDB lineage: Bacteria > Poribacteria > WGA-4E > WGA-4E > WGA-3G > MSPOR6. Next base: position 2,716 of record VXOP01000431.1, on the reverse strand, counting down.
TCATGCGTAACAGAAAGAGGACGTGAATTGACTGTTGCCGCAAGCCGACTCAAGTTTGGTGACTCTGAATGGCAGACAGCAGAACCCTTCTGGGGACCCCCCGACAGAAACAACCATGCAACATGTCTTTGGCGAAATGAAAACGGACGTATATACCATTTTAACGGTCTTTCTGCAGCGGCGACATGGGGACCTCTGGCACTGGTCATGCGTTACTCTGATGATAATGGCGCGACGTGGTCAAAACCACGTTTCATCTCACCTGAACATCAGCTGAGAAATATGCCAATCGCATCAGTTTTTCGCAGAAAGAATGGTTCTATACTCCTCGCTTGTGACGCAGTGAGTGGTGGTAACGGTGGAACTGCTATCTGGATCAGTGAAGATGATGGCACAACATGGTCTGATCCAGGGGAAGCACAACCCATTCCAGCATTCGCAGAGGGTAAAAGTGGGGGTTGGATTGCCGGAATCCATGCTGCAGTCGTTGAGTTGACAGATGGTCGCTTGATGGCTTACGGTAGAGGCGATACAATAAATGACCGAATGCCGAAGAGTGTCTCTGAGGATGGCGGGAAAACATGGCACTACAGTGCAAGTCCGTTCCCCCCTGTTTCTGGAGGACAACGATGTGTATTCTTACGTCTGAGAGAAGGTCCAATTCTGCTTGCATCTTTCACTGGCAGCAGAAAATCACAAGAAACGATGCCAATAGTTGACACGTCTGGTAAAGAAAGGCGCATTACAGGACTTTTTACGGCTCTTTCATACAATGACGGCGATACATGGGAAAATATCAGATTGGTAACAGATGACGGACCTGATAGAGAAATTGAAACTATGGATGGACGTCCATTTACAATGGGACTAAACAGTGCTGAACCGGGAGGGTATCTCGCTGTTTGTCAAGGAGATGATGGAATGATACACCTCATCAGTAGCAAACAGCACTATCGGTTCAACTATGCGTGGTTAACTGAACCGCCACCATCAGAAGTTGAGAACTAATATGAAACTTCCTTTCATACATCAAGAAATTGATGTCAATACTGATATGCAGGATAGTAATGACATTTTGGACAATCCTGATGCGCTACGTCATCGGATGGCTCATGATGGATACCTATTGATCCGCGGTCTACATGAGAAAGAAACTGTACTGACTGCACGACTTCAAATACTGGAGAAATTAGAAGAAAAGGGAATGCTTGCCCCTGGGACACCGTTGATAGAGGGTGTCTTTAATCCTGAATACCCCGAACCCACTTCAACAGGTTCAATGGGGAATGTACAACTAACACATCTACCAGCATTCAAGGCTGTTGTAGAAGGTAAACCGATAATGAATTTCTTTCGGCTTTTACTTGGCGGAGAAGCGCGAACTTTCGACTTTAAATGGCTGCGCACTGCCGGTCCCGGTTCCGGTTCACCCATTCATTACGATGTCGTGTTTATGGGGAGAGGAACAAAAGACTTATATTCCTGTTGGACTCCATTTGGTGATGTGTCCTTAGATATGGGTCCAATTGTATTCTGTCTCGGATCAAATCGATTTGACAAAGTCCGCGAAACCTATGGAGAATCAGATGTCGACAGAGACCTGATTGAGGGCCATTTTAGTGATGATCCAAGAGAAGTCATCAAGAAGTTCGGAGGACGGTGGACAACAACTACATTCTCTGCGGGAGATGTCATTATATTTAGCATGTATCTGATGCATGCATCTTTGGTCAATACATCTAACAGAATTCGCATCACAGCAGATACCCGTTATCAACTCGCTTCGGAACCGATTGATGAGAGATGGATCGGAGAGAAACCGATAGGTCATTATGCATGGAAACAGAAGGATGCTAATATAGAAGCACTGAAAGTATCACGTAGAAAGTGGGGTGTTTAATTTAGCCATAGCATTAATTTTGAAAAAAAACGAAACCCATAATACCCCCAGGCCGGTAGGTGCGATTTCCTAATCGCACCTACCGGCCTGGGAACATCCCTAAATTGACACCTATGGGATTCTAATTAACATAATCAGACATGGTATTCAATCAATATGCATGATACATCAACAACACAACATAAGAGCCGAAACGCCAGGTTTATTCCATTTTTTCTTGTTTTAGTCTTAGCAATTGGGATCGGATTTGCAATCAAGCATTTCCTAAGTAGAAACACTACATCAAATGAATATCAATTTGAAGTCTACTTCAGTGATGCTTTTACGGGTCAAGACAGCGGATTCTTGGAAAAATTGCTTGTGAATAAACTTAGATTGGCTGATGTAAGTATTGATGCTGCTATACATCAACTGAATTCGTCTCCTGTCGCTGCTGAATTAATCAAGGCACATAATCGGGGTATAAGGGTACGGGTTTTCACAGAAAACAGATATGTGGAAGAGAAGGACATTACACAACTGCAATCGGCTGGTATTCCTGTTAAAGATGATGCAAATGAGGATGGTCTCATGCATCATAAGTTTATCGTAATTGATGAAAGATACGTATGGACGGGGTCATACAACATAACTTATAACGGTGCTTATAAGAATGATAACAACGTTATCTGGATCGATTCTGTCCCACTTGCGAATAATTTTACGAATGAATTCAGAAGTTTGTATCTCTCTGAACAGTTTAATCAATCCAATACATCTTATGTTCCATATCCAACGATTACACTTAATGATGGAACAGAAATTACCACGTTGTTT
>VXOP01000253.1 GCA_009839975.1 Candidatus Poribacteria bacterium | reverse complement strand
GTATAAGTCTTGTAGGTTGCAGTTTAGGTGGCATAGGTAGCAACTTAGGTTTCAAATAGTATGGGACTAAATTTGCTCGACACTAATAGTGGCGAGTTCGCCATTTAACTTTTGCTCAAGAGTGAAGGCATCCTCACTCAAAGTTTCAACTACCTCTGTCGTCAAGGTCTCCGCAAGGATATACTCCCGATGTGTTTCGAACGCTTCTGCAACCAGTTCTGATTGCGTATCCAAACGCAACCTAATCCGATCCGACACGTTAAAATCAGCATCCTTCCGCATATTCTGGATTTTATTGACAAGTTCACGTGCCATCCCTTCAAGCCGCAACGCATGCGTCAATTCCGTTGACAATGCTACAAACTTCCTTGCATCTACCTCTACAAAGAACCCTTCACGGTTTTGCGTCTGAACGTCAATTTCCGATTGTTCAAGCGTGTATATTTCCGCTGCTGCTTCAATCTGCAGGTTACCTTTTGCTTCCAGTTCTGCTTTCAATTGCATAGAATCAGCAGCTGCAAGTGCTTTTGCAATTGCTTGAACACCTTTTCCGTATTTTGGTCCCAACACTTTGAAGTTCGGTTTAAGGGTGACCTGTGCATACGTGTCTAATTCTTCCGTAAAAACGATCTCTTTGACGTTGAGTTCATCGTGAACATAAGATGACAAACGATTGATTGTTTCCTTTTCTGTATCGGATAGTCCACCGAGCGTGATTTCACCAAGCGGTTGACGCGTCTTTATACCGGACCGATTACGCGCGGCGTGTCCCATACTGATGACATCACGCGTGAAATCCATATCGGTTTCTAATTGTGTGTCTATGAACGATTCATCGGCTTCTGGAAATCCTGCAAGATGAACACTCATGGGGGCTTCAGAATTCAGCGAACCGACTAAATTCCGATAAAGTTCATCTGACAAGAACGGAACAAACGGTGCAGCAAGTTTTGCTACAGTAACCAACACTTCATAAAGTGTCGCGTAAGCTGCTTGTTTGTCTACACCAGCTTCGGCACCCCAAAATCTGTCGCGAGAACGGCGAACATACCAGTTGCTTAGGTCATCAACGAACGTCTCAATTGCACGTGGTGCATTTGTTAGATGATATTTCTCCATGTCATCGCGAACTTTGTTTATTAGTGTGTTTAAGCGTGACAGGATCCATCTATCAATAGTCGCGCGTTCTGCTACAGGAGGGGCATCTTGTAAGACATCAACCTGTTCCAAGTTGGCATACATCACGAAAAAACTATAGACATTTTGGAGTGTTCCCATGAACTTTTTTAACGCTTCATCAATACCTTCAATCTTGAAAGTACGTTGTGCCCAAGGCGGTGTTGCTGTGAACATATACCATCGCAATGCGTCTGCACCTTGTTCGTTCAGGATCGACCAAGGGTCTACTGTGTTGCCGCGGCTTTTGCTCATTTTCGTTCCATCAGAAGCGAGAACCAACTCCAGACATAGACAATTCTTGTATGCAGGTCTGTCGTGGATCAGTGTTCCTGTTGCTAAAAGACTATAGAACCAGCCGCGTGTTTGGTCAATGCCTTCAGAGATAAAATCAGGCGGATATGCTTCCTCAAACAATTCCTTGTTCTCAAATGGATAGTGCCATTGCGCTGTGTGTGCACACCCAGAATCGAACCAGCAGTCAATCACGTCTTGAATGCGATGCATTGTGCCGCCGCATTTCTCACAGGTCAATACAACATCGTCAATATAGGGACGGTGAAGTTCAATATCTTCAGGCACATCTTCCCCAAGTGCTTTCAATTCAGCGATACTCCCAACACAGTGTTGATGATTGCATTCATCACAGACCCAGACAGGTAAAGGTGTACCCCAATACCGTTCACGACTTAAGCCCCAGTCAATGTTATTTTCCAGCCAGTTACCGAAACGGCCATCTTTGATATGTTCAGGATACCAGTTTATTTGCTGATTGTGCTGCAGCATCTGTTCTCTGATAGCGGTGGTTCTGATAAACCACGATTCTCGTGCATAGTAGAGTAGTGGATTATCACATCGCCAACAGAAAGGATATTGATGTGTATATTGTGTAGCTTTAAACAGCAATCCACGGTTGTTCAGGTTTTCTATGATTTGTGGATCAGCATCTTTGACGTATTCACCAGACCACACATCTTTGACATCTGGAACAAATTTACCATCTGCACCTACGAGTTGAACGAAGGGTAGATTGTGTTTTTTTCCAATGTCGTAGTCGTCTTGTCCAAAAGCGGGAGCAATATGCACCAATCCGCTCCCCTCAGTCGTTGTCACAAATTCCCCAGGAACAATATAGTGTGATTTTTCCGTATGCGTTCCAGTATCAAAGATCGGTTCGTATTCCCAGTTGAGTAGGTCGGTACCTTTATATTCATCTACAATTTTAGGAGGTCCTTCTTCAAAGATACTCGGAATACATTCTTTGCCAAGGATGAGACGTTGTCCGTTATCTTCAACTGCGACATAATCGTAATCTTCACCGACAGCGACAGCGAGGTTAGATGGCAGTGTCCACGGTGTTGTTGTCCATACAAGTAGATAGGTGTTTTCTTTGTTCTTCACGGGGAATCGGACATAGATTGACGGGTCATCCACTTCTTGGTATCCGAGTGCGACTTCGTGGTTTGCCAAAGTCGTTCCACACCGATAGCAGTAAGGTTGAACTTTGTGTCCTTGATAGAGTAAGTCCTTATCCCATGCCTGTCGTAACACCCACCACACGCTCTCAATATAGTCGTTTGAAAGTGTGATATAAGCTTCATCAAGGTTCACCCAGAATCCGATACGTTCAGTCATCTCGCGCCAATCCTGTTCATATTGGAAGACGTTCTCTTTGCACTTTTCAATGAAATTCTGAACACCGTACGCCTCAAGTTCAGCTTTATTTGAGATATTGAGTTGTTTTTCAACCTGGTATTCAACGGGGAGTCCGTGTGTATCCCAACCCGCTTTTCTGTGGACATAATGTCCTGTCATAGTCTTATATCTACAGACTGCATCCTTCATAATACGTGCAAGGGCGTGATGCACACCGGGAGGTGCATTGGCGAATGGTGGTCCTTCAAGGAAAACAAAGGAGGGCGCGTCTTTATACATCTCCATGCTTTTCTGGAAGATGTCGTTTTCACGCCAGAATTCAAGTGTTTTCTTTTCTTTCTCTGCAAATGTGAATTGTGGTGATACCTCTTTAAACATGCGAAATTTCCTCGTGTCGTGTTTAAAATACAAAACGCCCACCGAAAAAGTCTGTTTCAGTGATGGGCGTCCTAATAATACGATAGAATTAACCTATATATTTCCGTGCAAATGTGTCCATTGCACTTCTTTA
>VXOP01000316.1 GCA_009839975.1 Candidatus Poribacteria bacterium | reverse complement strand
ACCTACCGGCCTGGGAATTATTGATAGTGTATAAATAATTCCATAATCCACCATAATTGGCATTTTATACATTTTGTTCTATTTTGTCAAGGGAGGTGTATATATGGGTGTGTAAAATTTTGATGTATTAAAAGGCAAAATTTTTGTAAAATTATGCACTCGTATTATCATCTCACGCGTCACTATATGATAAAATGAATTGTTGGAATAATCCTTTCCGGGAGATTACCGATGAAAAACCAAGACGTTGAACTGATTAACCGCACGCTTGAAGGTGATGATAATGCATTTTCTGAATTAGTCAAAAAATATCAGAAGCAAGTTCATGCACTTGCATGGCGGAAAGTGGGTGATTTTCACATAGCAGAAGATATTACACAGGACACTTTCCTCAAAGCATATCAAAAACTTCACACACTAAAAGAACCGCATCAATTTGCCGGTTGGCTCTATGTAATTGCTGCGCGAGAATGTCTCGCTTGGTATCGCAACAAACGTCTGCAGAAAAAAGTTCTGGAAAAAGTTGATACGACACCAACAAACAGAGATGTCTATTCACAACATATTTCAGAAGAAAAAGCAAAAACTGCTGAAATGGAAACACGCGAAGTTGTCAAAAAGCTTCTTGAAACGCTTAAGGAGAGTGAACGTACCATCATCACGCTTCATTATTTTGGGGAAATGACATGTGAAGAAATGAGCAAATTCTTAGGCGTATCTGCAAATACGATAAAGAGTAGACTCCGCCGGGCACGCAACCGTTTGAAAAAGGAGGAACCCATTATCCGTGAAGCAATCACTAACTTCCAGATGTCTCCAAATCTTACAGAGAACATTATGCAAGAAATCGCAAATACAAAACCCATAACACCTTCTGTCAACAAACCTTTGATGCCCTGGGTCATCGGATTATCAAGTGCAGTTATGATTGCACTCATGCTCGGTGTTGGGGGCCACTACTTAGCGCGTTTACAAGAACCTTATAGCTTGGATTCGCAGGTTGAGATGGAAGTTGAACTTGTTGAAGCACCTATAGTAAAAGAGATAGAGAAAGTAAATGATGTACGAAATCAGTCAGGTCAACTTGCCGATTTTGAAGGTAGAAGGAATGGTGATGGAGACAACGCTAATCAAGTATCAGAGGGGCAAGGAGATTATACAACGTGGAATTTGCCGGAAGGAGCAAAACGGAGATTGGGGAAAGGTATATTGAACGACATGCAGTTTTCTCCGGATGGAACGCGATTAGCAATAGCAGGTACTGTAGGTGTCTGGTTATATGATGTTAGCACGGATGACGAGATTGCCATCCTGGCAGGACATACGCAAAAAACTCAGTACACTATCCCACGCGTTCTGTTCTCTCCAGACAGCAAAAAAATCGCAACCAGTGGATATGATAATACGATCCGAATTTGGGATGCTATGGCTGGGAAAAGTATCCTCTCAATTGATATGCCAAAGGGTCCTACAAGGCTATTCAAAGTCCTATCTGATGGTACATTGACTACATACATTCCACCACCTAACAAGGTATCCAAGGTAGGTGATTATTTCAAGGCAGGTGAAACTGGGTCGTTACAGATTACATCTGACGGTTCTCTTAAGTCACTTAAATTCTTACAGGATAGCAAAACTCTGGTGATACAGAATAGGATGGGGGAAATATGGCTGTGGGACATTACTTCGGGGAGAGAAACAGCTTCGTTCAGTCCAAAACTCCCAAAACCTAAATTTAATGAATATAGGAAGTGGCTTAGGTTAGATAGGATGCCTGGACCAGAAAGATGGATGCTTAAGACAGATGCTTATGTCAATTTAGAAAACGGTTCTGACGTTAAATTTGCATTTTCTGTCGGAGATAAAAATGGTACAATCAGTATTCGTGATGGTCAAACGGGTAAGGAGATTACCTCTCTTAGTCCACAAATGCCATCTATAGAAAATAGGCATAATGACTTGACTTCACCTATTCAAAACCGTGTGCGACGTCCAGGGGAGAATAGCTTTATACCAAATACACCTGCATCTGGTTGGGTAAAATGGATAAGTAAACTGCAATTCTCTCCAGATGGTAAAACTCTCGTTAGTTGGTGTGACTACCGGACAGCAAGTAAACAGAGTTCTGGATTGCAATGGTATCAAGGTCCGACAGAGATTTGGGATGTAACTACAGGTGAGCGACTTGGAACGCTCTCTCTATTTGAATCGCACCGTTCGGATGTAGATGTAGCGTATTCAAGAGATGGAAATTACATTGCAGCTACAAGTGATGACGGTTGTGCAATATGGGATGTTCAAGCGCGTCGCGAAATTGCTGTATTCTTGGGTAAGACAAATTTAAAGTTCTCAGGAAATAGCAAGTCTTTTGCCTCTATAGAGAGTGGAAATATTGCAATATCGGATATTCTCACACAACATCAAATCGCCTCAACTCAAGTGGTTGCAGAGAGTATAAGACTTGAATCAAAAAGCACACAGTGGAAGACAGAAAAACCTGTCTTTTCCGCTATTTCACCTGATGGTTCAATTCTTGCCGTAGTTAATAGACAAGGCTCAGTAAGGTTATGGCAACCACATATCAATACACAACTAAAAACACTCACTACGGGTTTTACTAATCCAATTACAGCATTAGCTTATGCAAATAATAGTAGTAAACTTGTAAGTGGTGATAGTAAAGGGAACATCAAACTATGGGATTTAAACACAGGGGCTGAACGCACAATTAACACATCACACATTGAAAAACCTATAGGAGGATTAGCCTTTGCAACTGACGACACCACTATCACGAGTGAGAGTGATGGTGTAATTGAAGTATGGGACGTTAACACTCAAAAAAAGATTGATAGTTATACCATCTTAGATGCAGCTGGAAACGGGAGAACTAAGATGGCAACAAGTACTAATTCTTCAGAAATTTATTTCTCGTATGGATTAACAGCATTAAACGCAAACGGTGGAAAACTTGCTGCATTTAACGATTTTCAACATAGGAAAGCAGGTGAGAAGATAAAGGTTTGGGATGTTCCTACTGGTAAACACTTATGTACAATCGTTGAAGCATCTCTTAGTGATATTATATTAGCGTTATCCCATGATGGTAAAACTATCGCGACTGGAGGTAAGAACGTAACATATTTGTGGAGTGCAAATACTGGAGAACGACTCGCTACTTTCAAGATGTCAAAGAAGCAGAAGTCACCAACTGGAATCTCGACCGCTGTTTATGCTGCAGCGTTCACTCAAGATGGCAATATACTGGCTGTTGGTGGGCGCACCAATGAAAAAGCCATTATCTTATGGAATATTAACACACAAGAACAAATTGCAACCCTCAAAGGCCATGAATAC
>VXOP01000019.1 GCA_009839975.1 Candidatus Poribacteria bacterium | reverse complement strand
CGGGTTTCGTTCCTCTACCCGACCTACAAAAGAATGATAGATTATAAATTAAAAATGGTATCATAATTACGGTTGTTTTCAGAAAAAGTTTGATTTTTCTTCTTAGATTTGTAATACTTAACTAGTGTCAAAAACCTATTATGTAATGAATCAATCACAATTATAATATTGAGAATTAACAGATTATTGAAAAGTTAGAGACTCAATACTGTTGTGCTGCTTATCTGTTGTAGCGGTAACCCAGCAATGTTGCCAAACAGTCTTGTTTAACAAAGGAGTTTATGTAATGAAACGACTGAGCATAATTAGTCTGACAATCTGCACTATTATTGTAATAATCGGGATGGCTACTGTATCTGTACAAGCAGCAATTTTGAACATTACAGTGACAGATAAACAGACAGGTAACAACCTAAACAGTGTGTCCATTACTGTCAAGCCTAAAATAGGTGATGCCGATAACGGTGTTACCGATGCAAATGGCACACTTGCATTTGCTGATTTAGCTGCAGGTGAATATACTATAACTGCATCTTTGCAAGGATACACAGACAGTGTGATGACGAATGTTTCACTAAACGATGATGAAACAAAATCAATAACAATTTCACTTAACTCAGAAGTAATTGAACTTGAAAAGATTTCAGTTTCTGCTTCTCGTCGTAAAGAGAAAGTGCTTGAAGCACCAGCGTCAGTTGCGCTTGTGGATGACTCACAAATCAAAGACCGTGTGGCGTTGAGTGTTACCGAACACCTAAAATCTGTTCGGGCGGTGGATGTAGTGACCTCTGGAATTAGTACATCTTATGTAGTTGTCAGAGGATTCAACAACGTCTTTTCTGGCAGCCTGCTATCACTTGTAGACAATCGTATTGCAAGTGTGCCTTCCCTACGTGTCAATGCTTACACCCTTATTCCTACGATCAGTGAGGATATTGAGCAGATTGAAGTGGTATCAGGCCCCGGTGCAGCCTTATACGGACCGAATAGTGCCAACGGCGTGATGCATATCCTTACCCGTTCTCCTTTCAATTCACAGGGAACAACCCTTAGCATTGGCGGCGGAGAACGCGGGTTGCTTATTGGGTCGATCCGGCATGCAGGTGTTATCAATGATATGTTCGGCTATAAGTTGACAGCCAATTACACGCAAGGTAATGATTGGGCAGCGGGACGTCTTAGAGATGACGTTGAACCCGGTTTTAAAGAGGATCTTGATTATCAGATTCAGGAAGATGACTGGGAGAATGGTCGCTTAAAAGCAGATATTGACGAAGAAGATCCAAGAAACTCGTTATTTGACAGCGCGCTCGCTCGTGGAGAATTCCGAGTAGATTATAGTCCAGATGATGATACATCAGTCATCCTCGCAAGTGGTCTAACACAAGCTTCCGGACTTGAGTTAACTGGTATCGGTGCTGGACGTACAAAAAACTGGACTTATGGGTATGCTCAAACACGGGTCATCTACAAAGACCTATTCTTCCAAGCTTTCGTCAATAGAAGCGATGCAGGTGATACGTATGTTTTACGTTCTCAGGAGGATATCGTTGATAATTCAAACCAGTATGTCAGTCAGTTACAACACAGTATCGGCATAGGTGATATACAAAGATTTACCTATGGTCTGGATGTTTTACTGACCCGTCCAGACACAGGTGGCACAATCAATGGTGTGAATGAAGAGAGCGACAATATTGACGAAATTGGTGCTTATGTGCAATCTGAAACGAATATACTCCCGCAGGTAAAATTACTTGCTGCAGGTAGAGCAGATTATCACAATCATCTAAATGACATCGTCCTTTCGCCGAGAGTCGCGCTTGCGTTTCAACCAGATGATGACCACAACATCCGACTAACCTATAACCGCGCTTTCAACACACCCGGCACATCAAACCTATTCCTTGACATCTTGTCAGCTGAAGATGCGTATGGGTTAGGTGCGAATTTTCAATCGACTTTGGGATTTAGTCCCAATATTGATATTCGCGCACAAGGTGTACCGTCTGATAGTGGTTTTACTTTCAGAAGAAATACGGATGGTAGACCGCTGTTCCGTTCTTCATTTGCACCATTGGCAAATCTTGAAGCGGATGCATACATTCCTCTTGATGATCCAGTTTTTACGAATGTCATGTGGGGTATCGGTCGTGGTGCTGTCATCAAAGGATTTGAAGATGGGTTGAAGGCAGCAATCACTGCAGAGACACTGCCAACAATTGTAGCGGGTATGCCTGCAGAAGAAATAGTCGGAATAATAGAAACACTTCCTCCAACTTTAGCAGCAGCGGTACAACAGGTCATACAACCCAGTGAGATTTTAGGACTATCACCCGAACAATTACAGCAGACGGTACTGCAGTTATTCGAAACGATGCCTCCTACAGCAATAGACCTGCTTGCTTCAACTTTGATAGGTGGACAATCTGCTGAATTAGCGGCTGTTATGCCTGAGCAAGTCTTAGGATTAAAGAACGTCATACGTTCGCTTGATCCAGAGACAGGAATGTTCCTTGATGTGGAAGATGTTAAAGACGTTGATGTGTTGAAACCAACCATTACACAAACTTATGAAGTTGGATACAAAGGGATACTGATGAATATACTCGCTTTCTCCGTTGATGTTTATCATTCACGAATCAACAATTTCATAGGTCCGCTGTTCGTTGAAACACCAAATGTCTTTCTGGATCCAGCGTCAATTCAAGCAACCTTTGGCAAGCAAATCTCTGAAGCTTTAGCGGATCCTAATAACGCAGCACTTAATCAGTCTTTGCTTCAGTTAGATGCTAAAGAGAATGGTGGTAACGGGAACGGTACACCTGTTGACGAATTGATAACGACTTTCGCCTCAATTCCATTCGGCACAGTAACACCGGAACAAGCAGTCGATCCAAACGCTGTCATGCTGACTTACAGAAATTACGGAGACATATCCCTAAACGGTTTGGACCTGAATTTCACACTGTTTCTTAGTTCAAATTGGAGTGTTGGCGGGAATTATTCGTTTGCCAGTAAGGACTTATTCGAGAATATTGATGGCATCGGTGAAATTGCGTTGAATGCACCAAAGAACAAGTTCGGGGCAAACGTTCAGTATTTTAACACTGATCTCGGATTAGGAGTTGGACTCAGAGCTCGTTTTGTTGAAGGATTTCCTGTCCGATCCGGGGTCTATGTCGGGGAAGTGGAATCCTATTATACGCTTGATCTCAATGCGGGTTACGATATTCCACTTGGTCCGAAACCTCGTTTTTCTGTTACAGTACAGAATCTGTTGGATCGTAAACACAACCAATTTGTTGGAACACCAGATATTGGACGTTTAGCGATCGCTCGTTTAACGCAAACATTCTAATAC
>VXOP01000424.1 GCA_009839975.1 Candidatus Poribacteria bacterium | reverse complement strand
GAATTATAAAGGCAATAAAACACAATACACAAATTACACAAATTAGCTAATTATTACTGTAGTAGATTTATAGGTAATTGCCACGTGAGCTGATATATAGCCAATTCTAAACACAAAGGTAAATGAACATCTGGGTTAGGTTTCCTAATCCATCCGTTCCTAAGGAGGATTTTAATTATGCATTCTCACATTAAAACAAGTTTTCTGTTTTACACGTTTATATTTTTTATTTGTCTCAATTCCTTTTTTCTACGGAATACCGCTGCACAAAACAACACGCAATCCGTTGATGGTTCCGTAGGTTTCTCCTATACGTTTGAACGTATTGAAGTGCCGGGGGTTGATTTTTTAGCGTTGACCGCCAGCAGCGACTTTGAAGACTATGCTGGCTACACGAAAAGTGCGGATGGTGAAAAAATGGTCGCCTTCACACTCATTGACGGTATCTTCATGACATACGCTTTCCCTGACGCAGAGAACACCTATTTCTATGCCCTTGCTAATGATGGCCGCGCTGCCGGATATTACGAGGATCGCGAAGGACTTTACCACGGTGTTATTCTCAAAGATGGTGAATTGCAGCAATACGATTACCCAGGATCCATTGAAACGGAGATATATGGGATTTCTGATGAAACAGGCGCACTGACAGGGAATTTCACAGACGCTCAAGGCGTGCGTCGTGGGTTCACCGGTGATACCATCATTGAAGTGCCCGGTGCCGCGGAGACCTTCGCCGACTTTGTGTCTGAAGGCCGACTCGTTGGCAGTTACATAGATGCGGATGGTCTCTATCACACTTATGTGTATACACCAGATGGCGAGTATCGGTCTGTTGACATCCCAAACGCCGAACATATCGAATTCGTTCTTGTGCACGGTATCAACAAGGCAGGTGTCTACGTAACCCGCTCCAAATTTGTCGGTGATGTCACGCGTACCCATGTCAGCACATTCCGCGGACGAGTGGAATTACAATTCCCAGAAAGCGTGAGCACGGAAGGTTGGAACATCAATCAGGACGGTTCTGTCGTCGGATACTACGATCTCGCCGATGGACGTAGATACGGATTCATCGCCAGACCCGCTGGAGCACCTGTGCTTCAACCGACTTTCACTGACTATACGTTTGAGAATATTGATGTACCAAGCGTAGATTTTCTACATTTGACTGCAAGTAGCGACTTTGAAGATTACGCTGGCTACACGAAAAGTGCAGATGGTCAAAAGATGGTTGCCTTTACACTCATTGACGGGGTTTACACGACCTACGCTTTCCCCAACGCAGAGAACACGTATTTCTACGCGCTCGGTAATGATGGACGCGCTGCTGGACATTACGAAGACAGCGAAGGACTTTACCACGGTGTTATCTTGGAAAAGGGAGTGCTTACGCCATACGATTTCCCCGGTGCTGTTGAAACGGAGATATATGGGATTTCTGATGAAACAGGTGTGCTGACAGGGAATTTCACAGACGCTCAAGGGGTGCGTCGTGGGTTCACCGGTGATACCATCATTGAAGCTCCCGGTGCTTCGGAGACCTTCGCGGACTTTGTGGCTGCGGGTCGACTTGTAGGGAGTTACGTTGATGCAGAGGGGTTCTATCACGGATACATACATACGCAAGGCCAATTTACATCTATTGACTTGGAAGATGCCGAAAACCTTGAATACTATTTTTTCCATGGGATCAACACTGCGGGGATTTTCGTTGCACGCTCCAAACGGATCGGGGATGTCCCGCGCACCTATATTGGCTCAGCACGTGGACGTTCTGAATTACGGGTGCCGGGTAGCGTCAGCACGGAGGGTTGGAATATCAATCAGGATGGTTCTGTCGTCGGGACCTATGTCTCCTCCGATGGACGCAGACACGGCTTTATTGCAAGACCTACCACCCAAGCAGAAAGTGATCATTATGGCAACATCTTTAACGTCACGTTGACAAAAGGGTTGAACATGCTTTCTGTGCCGTTATCTCCACCGAACTCAATGACCGCAAGATCACTCTCGGGGATAACAGGCGCGAACGTTGTCATAGCACTTGATGCCGCAAATCAACGTTTTATTGGGTGGACACCGAGCGCACCTGACGCTGGATTCACAATTGAAGGGGGACAAGGTTATATCGTCAATGTCCCACAAACGCGTAACTTTGCTTTTGTCGGCGCACCTTGGACAGATCAAACCGAGACGGTTGTCGCAGCACCATCTCTCATATCCACGGAGACCCCACAAGAAGCGTGGGCATTCGTTGTCAGCGGAAACTTAGAGGGTATCCAGTCTGTCAGCGGTTACACCGTCAATGTGCGAAACCTTCGCACCAACACTGTTATGACATCTCAAGTCCGCAGGAATTACTTCGCTGCAGCCACCGCTGACCTCGGTTATCGCAGTGTCGTTGAAACAGGTGACAAAATAGAAATAACTGTTACAGATACGAATGGGAATACCGTGTCAGAAAGATACAACTTCACGGTAAATGCGTCACATCTTGAGAACGCTGTTATGACTGTGAAACTTGACAGTATCGGATCCCCGAAACAGAGTCAACTCCTGCAGAATTATCCCAATCCGTTTAACCCTGAAACATGGATTCCATATCAACTTTCAGAAGCGGGTGTTGTGTCCATATCTATCTATGACGCTGCGGGTAAAACGATCAGAGAATTTTCGCTTGGACACCAATCTGTAGGTTTCTATCAGAATCGTGGAAACGCTGTTTATTGGGATGGACGCAATGCGTTTGGTGAAGCCGTTGCAAGTGGGATTTATTTCTATCAACTGACAACGCCAACATTCCAGCAGACACGCCGCCTCGTTATCTTGAAGTAGGAGGAAAAATCTATATGAAAAACAGACACTTTCTGATCCTAATAGCTTTTATTCTCACAACGATTTTGACACCAAACACCTTCGCACAAGATTCCCCGCAATGGCACCTACCCGTAGGTGCGAAAGCACGATTTGGGAAAGGGACAATACAGGAAATCCAGTATTCACCAGATGGCACTCGGTTAGCAGTAGCAAGTAGTATCGGTATTTGGATTTACGACGCACAGACAGGGGAAGAACTTTATCTTCTCTCAGGACATACAGATGCGGTCGATAGTGTAGCGTTTAGTCCAGATGGCACAACGCTCGCAAGTGGGGGTGGAAGTTTTGATGGCACCATCCGTTTATGGGATGTGTCTACAGGCACACACATCAGAACAATACCGGCACAGACGAGGTGGTATCCTCCAGGGTCGGTCGATAGTGTAGCGTTTAGTCCAGATGGCACAACGCTCGCAAGTGGGGGTGGAAGTTTTGAAGGCACCATCCGTTTATGGGATGTGTCTACAGGCACACACATCAGAACAATACCGG
>VXOP01000184.1 GCA_009839975.1 Candidatus Poribacteria bacterium | reverse complement strand
AATCCAGCATTCCCTTTTAACAATATGTTAATCACCCCCCCCCCCCGAATTCACATTCGTTAAAATTTCACTTAATAAATTCCTATTTTCAGGATTTAGAAAACTGCAATATATTTGTGCTCGCGCACTATGTCTTGACAAGGTGTTTCTGCGCGGGCTTTTGTTGTTGCATTGGGCATGTCTCGATGCTTGTCGCTGCTTGCACATTGTGCAACAGCAAACTGTCAACACTATAGTAGATTATTAACCTATTTCATGCTATAATTGGAGGCACAAGATGAGACGAGGTAAGAAGTTTAAACTCCGTAAATACATTGGATATTTCATTTTTGGTTTTATCCTTGCAGCATTGGCGTTTGGAAGTATCGGGATAAAATTAGCGCGTCCCGACACGCCGGAACCTGTGCAGTGTGAACCTTTTAGTACGGGGATTTGTGAACCATCGCGAGTAGAAAATTGTCAACCGGTCTATCATCCAATTAGACCAGAATGCAATCCTGACAGGATATATAAAGATTATGTCCGGGAATGCTGGAAAGGTATACCGCCTTGCCCGCTGGACGCAGAGGTAGAGACTTCCGAATATGAACGATCAAACATCAATTCAGAAAGCAATCCTGACAGGATTCCCAAAGATTATACACGGGAGTGCTGGAAAGGTGGACCGCCTTGCCCGTTGGACGCAGCATATAGTAAGGATAACGACACGATAAGGAGTAAAACTCATGAGGAATAAATTATACTGGGGACTCGGTATCCTCATTGTCTTATTGATCGGTGCTTTTGTGTTTGTGATGGTCAACCAGCATGCAGAAATAAAGCAGCTTGAAGCCGAAGCAAAGAAAGCACAAGATAAGGCAAATCAGATCAAGGAACAAGACGCTTTGAAGAATAACCCGCCAGTCGCAAGAGAAGGCTTCAAGATGGTACCGCATGGTGATCACTGGCATGAAGTGCCGATTGACGCACCAGATACGTGGCAAGGTGAACCGCATGGCGAGGTTGGCACAAAAGATGATATTCCTGCACAAACTTACGACGGTCCCTTGACGTATCACGAGGAACTACTTGAAACAAATCCCGTAAAAGCTCTACGCTTACAACAAGAAGAACGCGGACATTGGAGTGCAAAGTATATTCCGCCGTTTCCAACCGATGATACGGAAGCACAAAACTTTGCAAGGATTGTATATCTTGTAAATTACTATGTAAGTATTGGAGATACCGATAATCCGGTATTTGAAAAGGTAGGACAGGAAGGTGTCCATAGGTATCGTGACATTGCGTCATATCCGTCTGGTGCGCGCAAGGTTGATTTAATGAGACTATCATGGCCATTTCTTGAATTTGACAGTGATATAGTATTCGCGCCTTATGAATCAAACTACTTTACATATACTGGAGAACTCAAACCTGAATATGCTGAATTAGTCAAATAGAGGAGGACTATAAATGTTTGGAAAATATTTTACGATAACGCTTTTTGTTTTATCGCTTTGTTTCTCTATGAGTCTGTGTTATGCACATGAACTGAATATAAATGATCCAGTAATGAAAGCAGAGGCAAAACTTGACAACTTGGAAGGTGCTACGGACGCGCACAAGGATACTTACAACAAGATACATGGTGATTTAGAAGATCTGATTTCAAGTTGGAGTGATGCAAAAAGTAAGGTTAAGGACCGCAATGCAACGATAGTCTTTAGAACAGGATCTGCGATAATCGCAGGTGCTGCTGCTTTTGCTTCAGGAGGGTCTTATACACCTGCTGCGTGGATGTCTGCCATGGCAGCACATGAAGCAATTACGGAATATCCTATAAATAGTGGTGTATATTTGGATGCCATGGGAAATGCGGTGCTTGTGCTGGATAAGGCGCGTAGTAACATGAACAATGGCTATTCTAAATATACCACACAGTATACAGCATATATTAAGTTGTGGGAGGGTCTTAATATAACCCAACAGGATAGTAACGGTAATATTCCGAGCACCCCTGCTACTGCAGCAGTAATTGAAAGTGTAGTTAACTCTCTTAATAATGATGGCGGCGGGTGGTATCATCCTGGATCGACGAGCACAACTGATGGCGAGCATGTGATTGATAGGAAATATATACCTTCAGGTGTAGAGGATGACTTTGATTACATATATAAGTGTAAAGGTACTTGCAAAGTCAAGTTTAGAACGCCGTGGGAAGCATTTAATGATCATCGCGCAAAATGTGGCACAAGCACACGCCATTATACCGACGATTTGGTATTGGCGCATCGTTCGTTAGCGGAGGGCTGTGGTAAGATTTATTATGGGGGTTGTAACACGGAGAAAGCCGCTAAGGAAGACGCAAAACATAAAATACGGTGGTGTAAGAAAAGTTACATTGACGCAAATGGTGTTGAGTATAAGCATTGCGGTAGCCGGTTCAGGCGATGTATGAAGAAAGTGTATGATCATAATCGTAGTGATTTATTGCCGGCACTTTTTAGCAAGCACTCCGATGAAGAGGATAGCGATGACGATGATGGTGATGATAGTGCGGATACTGGTGATGACAGTAGTAGTGCTATGCATGCGTGTGGTATTCATGCGACAACTGTATCAGGTAGCCATTCTCGGATAACACCTCCTTGTGGGGATTCAGCTCATGCGACCTATGCATGTCAAATCAGTCATGATCACAAGACAACGATTCCAGGTTGGAGCGGTCCATTTTATGAATGTCAACCGCATACCAATTTTGCATGTGGTCATACAGACCCGACTGCAAATGCAGCGTATCATGCCCCGAAAACCTGCACACTAACCAATGCACAGGGCGATAGTTGCGTGGCGACAGGTCTTTATGAATGTCAGTCTCATACCTGCGTATATCCACCCCCGACTACGACTACGTGTGGTGGGTGTTCCCAGACGGTGAGTGCGTCAGGGGTGCATAGTGCTACATGTGCAAGCGGACATTCGTACTGGACGTGTAAATCGTCTGATGTCAGTTTGCATAGAACCCGCACGTGTCGCAAGTGTAGTAAGTCGTGGGAAAGGTGTTCAACAGTAGGGGGAACACCCCTTTGTGATGATCCATGGCGAAGAAGTAGGGGTTTGCCGTGTTGGAAGAAGGAATAACAGGTTTAACCATTCACATTTTACAGGCAGGTATCCGAGAGGGTATCTGCCCTTTTTCATTTCCTACCTGTTTTATTTTCTGCTAAACCCTGTCACATGAGTGTGTAAAGTTTTTGACGTCATCATAGGTGTCAATTAAGTGATTTTCCCAGGTCGGTAGGTGCGATATCCTTATCGCACCGGAACTTACTCGGGAACCTTCAGTGAAACGGGTTTACTATAGTCTGTTTCATTAGAGTTATTAGTTTAGGATCTGGTGCGATTAGGAAATCGCACCTACCAGCCTGGGACCATCACTAAGTTATTCGCGTAGTATCTGGTGCGATAAAGAAATCGCACCTACCAGCCTGGGAACATCACATTAACGTCTATGGGGTAGGGTTTCTCGCCCCGTGCGAACCGTTTCTACAACAGCTGATTCTCCCACCATGTGACGTAATCAGCATCGCTGATGTCTGGTGAGAGGCTACGACTTTCCATTCTCTCGTCATAAGATTCCTTCATGTTTTCTTTCCAATATGCAATTACATCATCAGGTTCTGGTGTTTCCCCCATATCCCCTGTTTCTTCAATCCAGGAATCTAATTTTGTTCGTAAGTCATTGAGGATAGTTGTATGCTTCTCGTCATCTGCCAGGTTGTTGACTTCATAGGGGTCGTTCTGTAAGTCGTAGAGTTCTTCCTTTGGACGAGATTTCTGTATGAAGTGTTCTTGTGCGTCATTCAACTGGCCTTTTTCTGCTAACACATGGATTAATGTCCAGAGCGGATACTGTAGTTTCTTATATCCGTTGAACTGCATGTACGGTAATTCAGGATGATAGTTTCGTATAAGTTTGTATTGTTGTGTGCGGATACAACGTATACGATCTACTGTTCCATCACATCTGTCACGTGCTGCGAAGATGGCATCACGTGTTGTTGCTTGTTCACCCAGGAAAGTCTGTCCCTGAACGTAATCTGGCACATCAATTCCTGCAAGTTTCAGAGAAGTTGGCATAAAATCCACGCCGCTGACAAGCTTGTCGCTCACTGCACCTGCTTCTATATTACCGGGGTATCTTACTATTAACGGTATATGGATTCCGCCATCATATAGAAACTGTTTGCAGCGTATGTGTGCGCGTCCGTGGTCACTCATGAAAAAGACTATTGTGTTGTCGGTAAGTCCTTCGTCATCCAGACGTCTGAGTATATTACCGACCTTTCGGTCTAATATCTGTATACTCTCAAGGTAGCGTGCCCAATCCTTACGTATAAGCGGATGATCAGGGTAATAGGCAGGTAGTTCAACATCATCAGGATTGATGGGTCTTTGTGGATCCGGTTTAAAGACACGGTGTGTGTCAGGAATGTTGATTTGCGCGTAAAAGGGTTGTCCATCTGCGCGTTCTTGCCAGTCTATCCCATCAAACGGGTTTTTCCGATCGAAATTGAAATCGGTCTTACCCCGACGATCATACTTTGGAGGACCGGGACTGTTGCATGTAAAATAGCCTGCTTCTCTGAAACAGTCTGTGATGAGTTTCATGTCTTCACGCAACGGTTTATCACGATTACTTCGATGGTTGTGTGCATCAAAATGTGTCTGATATGTTCCCGTAATTAATGCTGAACGGCTTGGTGAACAGACGGGACAGGTGACATAAGCGTTGCTAAAAAGTGTGCCTTCTGATGCGAACCGATCGATATTCGGTGTTGCTACCGCAGGTGTGCCATAGCACCCTAAATCAGGTGATAGGTCTTCTCCGTATATCCACAGTATATTGGGTTGTGTTGTTGTTTCTTTATTTGTCATTAAAGCCTCCTGTAGTTGAATCTATTGAGACAAGTTTAGCATGTATAGGAAAATCTGTCAAAGTTGTATTGACATAAAGGTTTTCGCTCAGGATCTGGCAGAATACGCGTTTGGTATTCTGCATTGATAAGGATATCGCACCTACCGGCCTGGGAACATCGTTGAATTGATGGATCTTAACAAGACTTTGCACCACCGGATTGACAAAAAAGTTGACAATTTGGCTTATAATGGATACAATAATATATCTTTGTAATGGTAAGTAGAACCTGTTTCTGAGATTAAAACCGAACAAATACATGTGGTTGCACATCAAACACTTATATTTTATGAGGAACATTCAATTCCAATGTAGTTTTAAAAGACTACTGATAAATGCTATTGTCTTGCTTTTTGTGACTTGTATTTTTACATCTCCGTGTTTCTGTCAGTTTGCAGATTTGCCACAAGATGCTAAGACACTTGATATCGGTTTCTCTGGGGATGATGCATTGCAGACACTTACACTAACATGTGTCGTTCCACTTAAAAACATCAACGGTTGGACAGGTGTTTTCGGCTCGCGAGGATCAGGTAACGAAGGTGTCATAACAGAAATTGCGAAGGGACGTATCCAGGGAGGCGTTCGTATTAAGACGTTTGGTATTGAGGTGTTTACCGATTTTGAACGCAACATTTCAAAAGGAACAGCCTTAACCTTCCAGATTGGTAGTTATATCCGTCCTGGGATTTATGAGAAAGGAACTTTACGAATTTCTGGTGGAGTGGGGTATTTTCTTGAGAATGTCCAACCCCACAAGAATCTTACGATAAGAAAGTTCGATCCCACTTCTTTTCGTTGGTTAGGGTTTGCGTCAATTGGATGGCATAAACTAAATGTATCTATGAAATACTCACCAGAAGTAGGTTTTAAGAATTTCAAGTATTCTGCCGAACCAGCATTTACTGTGACGTTAACTTCGCGTTTAGGTTTGCGGTTGAGTGGTTCTTTAAGTTACAATAGCAAACCCTTAACAGAAAATCTACACTATAAGTATCTGTCTATTTTACGAATTAAGTTATAACGTTTTGAATTGGTAATAACATTTTTGAGGTGATATTGAGGTAAATTAGTTATGTTCTCAAAGTTAGGACAACAGAATGGTAACAGATTTAGCAGCAATCTTACATCCCATCAACATGGTCACGGTTTCGGTACTGCTCCGGTCTTTTTGGCTTCAATTAGTACGATTTTAGGTGCGATTCTTTTCTTAAGATTTGGATATGCTGTCGGTCATATTGGTCTCTTGCAGAGTCTTGGCGTTATTGCACTGGGTCATCTTGTGACTATTCCGACAGTTTTAGCAGTATCAGAGATTGCGACCAACAGACGTGTTGCTGGGGGTGGTGCGTATTACATCGTGAGTCGATCGTTCGGTACCAGTATTGGGGGGACGATCGGTTTTGCTTTATTCCTTTCACAAGCGATCTCTATTGCGTTTTATATGGTTGCGTTCGCAGCAGCTTTTGAACCTGTCTTTGAGATGATAAAGACAAGGTATGAATTTGAGAATCCGATTAATATTCGTTTCTTGAGCATTCCGTCTACTATCATTCTCATACTTCTCATGTTGACGAAAGGTGCTAACATGGGTGTGTCAATGCTATGGGTTATCTGCGGGATTCTGGCTGTCTCACTGGCAGCATTCTTCTTGGGTTCGGAATTACCCGTTGCGGAAATGGTTAATGGAATTGATCCTGCTGATGCAGTAGAGAAAATAGCTAATGGAGATATCGTGCCAGAGCAGGCATCAAAGAGTTTGGACTTTAACGCTGCTATTGAAGGTGGCGATTCATTTGGAAGAGTATTTGCCATCTGTTTTCCTGCTTTTACGGGTATGATTGCGGGTTTGGGACTATCTGGTGATCTGAGGAATCCGCAACGGAGTATACCCCTCGGAACAATCGCTGCTACTGTAGCAGGCATGGTGGTATATGTTCTCGTAGCATTTAAACTCGCGCAAAGTGCTACACCTGAGCAACTTGCTGGGGACAAGTTCATTATGGCACGGATATCAATATGGGAGCCGACCATATATTTCGGATTAGGGGCAGCATCGTTGTCATCAGCGTTAGGGTCCATTATGATTGCACCGAGAACGTTACAGGCACTTGGAAAAGATAATGTGCTTCCAATTCCAGCACTGAACCGTTTGATGCAGACAGGGGTTGGTAAAACGCAAGAACCGATTCCGGCAACATTTGTTTCGGGTGCTATTGCCATAGTGTTCGTGGCAATAGGTGAGCTAAACTTCATTGCCCAGATTCTGACCATGTTTTTCTTAGTTACCTATGGTGCATTATGTGTCGTTTCTTTCCTTGAACACTTTGCTGGCAATCCATCTTACCGTCCTACATTCCATTCACGTTGGTATGTATCACTCTTAGGTATTGTGATGTCGGGTATGATGATGATACAGATCAGTCCATTTTATGCCATCATATCTATATTCCTTATGATAGCAATATACATCGGTTTACGTCGGGGGCACCGTGAACATCGTGGTATGTCAGGCATCTTCCAAGGTGCCATGATACAGTTAACCCGTTGGCTACAGACTACGTTACAGAAAGACCGTGTCAACCTATCAGAAAGTGGATGGAGACCCTCAATTGTTGGCATTACCCAATTCGGCGAGAGACGGCTTGGACACTTCGATTTACTACGATGGATATGCCATAGACAAGGATTTGGACACTTCATTCAGTTTTTCCCTGGAGATTACTCGTTTCCCGAAGAGATCTCTGCTCGTTTACACGTAGATGCGTTGATTCAGCAGACAGAAGCGAGTAAAGCGGGTATTTTTGTCGATTCGCTGATATGTCCAAATTTCCAGATCGCACTGGCACAAGTGTTACAGATGCCAGGATTTGCTGGACTACCAAACAACTCTATCCTGCTGGAATTTGATAAGGACCACCCTGAAGAGATTCCAGAGGTAACGCAAGGTGCTTTACTTGCAGCTGAATCACTTTTTAACGTGTTGATACTGCGTTCAACAAAATACCGTTTCGGTTACCGTTCCTCAATTCACGTTTGGGTTACCGATGATAACGTATCTAATGTTCCGATGATGCTTCTGCTTGCTTATATATTAGTTGGTCATCCGGAATGGAAACGTGCGAAAATAAGACTCTTTGCATGCTCAGATTCTTGGGATACTGAATTGGATGCGGATCAACTTTCAACCGTTATCAAGGAGGGTAGGCTTCCCATCTCTATGCAGAATGTAACCTCAGTCAACTATGACAGTCCCGAAACCTTGGAGCAAGAGGTAACACAACGGTCTTCACAGGCGGACCTTGTAATAGTTGGTCTGACAGCAGAGGATCTGAATTCAGAGGATTTGGATCTGATATTACAACGTTATAATGGTGTGAACGATGTACTGTTTGTCCACTCAATTGAACAGATACCGATAGAATAAACGAGCAACTTCAGCATAACATAGGCAGTGTCCGATGGAAATACTCTGGCAGCAAATTAATGACTTCCTTAATCAAACTGCAATCAGATTAGACGAACCCGTTACTTACTGGCACATATTAAGACTGTTTGGATTTTTGGTAGTATGGTTGTTCTTAGCAGGTCTTACAAGACGTTGGTTACGAAGGTTATTTGTTCGGTTGAGAATGCCTGAGGACATTATCAACCGTACATTGGCTGTTTTCTTCCTCATTATGCTGTTTATTGGTATCGGTGTCTCCTTTCAGGTTGCAGAAATCAGTACGGGTATCCTCGGTAAGGTTCTTCATTATGATCTTTCTGAGATATTTCAACCACAAGAAAAAGCAGTTGATACAGATGCGGGTGAACAGGTGACAGGTGGTGGAGAAGTAGATAAGGGAAAATTTACTTTAGCAAATTTGTTCTATGGGTTTGCTATTGTTTTCGGCATGTTTATTCTGTCGAAATTCTCACAGTTGATTCTGCAGCGACAAGTATTACAAGCTTTTCAGATTGATAGACATGCACAATTCATTATACTTCGCGTTTTCCACTTCTTCCTCATCACTATCGGTGTCCTAATAAGTTTGACGACTATCGGTATTAGTCTGACGAGTATTGCGATTATATTTGGGGGTCTGAGTATTGGTATCGGTTTTGGATTGCAGAATACCGTAGCCAATATCATGTCAGGTCTCATCCTACTATTTGAACGTCCCATCAAAATTGGTGATTTGGTAGAGATCATCGATTTCAATCTTTTTGGTCGTGTGACAAGTATAAACCTTCGCTCAACTGTGATTCTGTCGCTTGACGAGAAGGAGATTATTGTACCGAATTTACAGATGGTCTCTGAACCGGTGCATAATCTTACACACTATAATAATCGCTTTCGTGTTACTATAAGGGTAGGTGTATCGTACGGTTCGGATGTTGAACTTGTGAAAAGGGTATTAATTGAGGTGGCACATGCCCATCCTGAGGTAATTAAGGACCCACCTCCTCAGATGGAAAACGTAACTGCCCCCTTTGTAAGGTTTACAGACTTCGGTGAGTCGTCTTTGGATTTTCAATTGTATGCATGGATCCCAGATTCATTCCAACGTTTTGATGTTGCAAGTGATCTTCACTTTATGATTTGGCACAAGTTTAAGGAACACGGCATTAAGATTCCATTCCCCCAACGAGATGTGCATTTTTATCAGGAGAAAGATGATTAGTAAGTATGAGCGGCATTCTTGGGACGACGGGCAATGAATTGCCCTCCTACGAACGGATTTAAGTGTTACTATAGATCTGAATGACGGATCACCTCACCTTTGACGAGATAATATACCTCTTCTCCGATATTGGCTGCAAGATCTCCAATTCGCTCCAAATGTCTATACAATAGTAGATTTCCGAAACCTGACTGAATGCGTTGAGGTTGGTCTATTAGAATAGAGCATAAGTCTTGCATCATTTTTTCATAGATTTCGTCTACCTTATTGTCACGTTCTCTGAGTGCTTTTGCGAGGTCAGCATTTCGGTTTACGAGTGCATCAAATGCGTCATTCACCATCTGCTGAATCAGTTGTGTAACGGGTTGTAGATCAATTGCACCTTGTATTGGCGGAAATGTCATGAGTTCCAAGCTTCTCCTTGCAATAGAAACACATTTATCTGCTAATCGTTCAATGTTTCTATTGATCTTTAGGGTCATTGTCAAGAATCTTAATTCAAATGCGACGGGTTGGTGTCTTGCGATTAATTGAATGCATTTTTCTTCAATTTCGTTTTCAAGTTTATCGACTGTATCGTCAATAGCGATGACTCGCAGTGCTAAATCTTCATCTTGTTCTTGTATTGATTGTATAGCATCCCTGAGCATGTTTTCTGCAATTCCACCCATTTTTAGGAGTTGATGTTGAAGTGATTTCAGCTCAGATTCCAGATAGTTTTGCATGCGGTTCTCCCATGTGAATTTGGTTACCACAACCATAGGTGTCAATTCAAGGAAAATACGAAACCCATAATGCCCCAAGCTGGTAGGTGCGATATCCTTATCGCACCGGATTAGTCCAACCAGTTTCATAAAAAGGTTTTCGCGTAGTATCTGGTGCGATTAGGAAATCGCACCTACCGGCCTGGGAACATTACTAAATTGACATCCATGTGAATTTGATTACCCTAATCGTCCAGTTACGTAGTTTTCCGTTCGTTCGTCTTTAGGGTTTGTAAAAATCTCTTCCGTCTGTCCATATTCGACGAGTTCGCCGTCATATAGGAAACCAGCAACATCCGATACTCTTGCTGCTTGTCGTCTTTTGTTTGTGACGAAGATAATCGTATAATCACTTTTTAAGTTCTGTATGATTGCTTCAAGTTTGGGTGTTTCTGCTGCATCAAGTTGTTCACAAGGTTCGTCAAAGATAATAATGTCTGGATTGGCTGCTAATGCTCTTGCTATACATAACCTCTGTTGTTGACTAATAGATAGTGTTTTGGGAGAGGCATCAAGATTTTCTGCAGCTTCATCCCAAAGCTGCGCGTTTGATAAGCTTCTCTCTACAATATAACCAAGTCTTTCGGGTTGCTTTATGCCACGAATTCGGGCACTGTAGGCTACGTCCTCATATATTGATCTTTGCAGGGGTATCGGTTTTGGAAAGATCATACCTATTTTTTGAGCTATATCAGTAGATTTTGTTTTTGGGTCATTGATATCATTTCCGTTAAAGTGTATGTTCCCCTTATATCTGAAATCATGTTGCAGATCATTCAATCGGTTTAGACACCTCACGAATGCAGTTTTCCCACATTTTGATGGACCTATAAAGGCAGTTACCTGCTTAGGATATATGTCAAAAGTTAGGTCTTTAAGTATCTGTTTTTTACCGTACCATACATTCAGTCTTTCAATACTCAGAATCGGTTGTTCTTCTTGACTTTGCATACTGATACCTTCTGTTCTTATGCTGGATAATCCGTATTGACTGACTGTTTTTTTAATAGACTTGAACACAGACTGCATAATAGGGCAGCGATTAAGAAAACTGATGCGTTTTTAGGTATACTGAAACTAGCACGTGAATGGATTGTCCACGTAAAGGTAACTAAGATGAGTCCTGCTACAAAAAATGATCTTGAGACTGCTGTGTAGACTCCTGACATGATTCCAGAATACGCGTGTGGTAGGACATGTGCAGTGATCACTTTTGACTTCTTAACTCCTAATGCATATACAGCTTCACGAATTGATACATCTACAGATTTAACTGCGTTCTGGGTGGATTGGAACGCGATAGGCATTGTAAGTAGCACCACAGTCAGAGATTGGGTTAGATACGATACGCGTCCACTTTTAAGTAGGAAATAGTAAACACAGAGTAGACCATAGAAAACAGATGGAATACCCGCAAGAATTGCAATAATAAAATCAGATATCCGGTATATCCAACTTTCTGCTGGTACCCATTCCTGCAGTAGCACTGCAAAGACAATGCCGATAAGAATTGATACGATCAGAATGGGTAGCATACTGTTTATTTTATCTTGGAGACTGTAGATGGGGTCTGTTAAAATCTCGTGATCTATTAGGTCAGATTCTTCTAATACCGTGTTATGTCTGTTATCCAATATCAGGTATAGGGTAACAAGCAAGATAAGGCATGTCAAGCAAAGAATAATCGGGTATGACATATTCATGGTTTTAGGTACTCATACACTATCCGTATCGCATCTGAACATAATCTGCAGTTTTCGGATGTTCTGGTTCATCAAACAGTGCTTGGGTTTCTCTATGTTCAATAAGTTCGCCGAGGAACATATAGATACATTCAGTGCTGACTCTTCGCGCCTGTGCCATGTTGTGTGTTACGATTAAGAAGGTATAAGAACCTGAAAGCACATCCATTAATTCCTCAACAGCAAGTGTTCCTTTTGCATCCAAAGCAGAACATGGTTCGTCCATAAGAATTATCTGTGGTTTGAGTGGCAAAAGCCTTGCGATACAAAGTTTCTGTTGCTGCTCCAATTGCAGAGAGGTGGCTTTGGTCTTCAGTTTATCCTTTAGGTCATCCCAGAGAAAAACAGATGTGAGAGCATCTTCAACGATTTCATCAGAATCGGCACGGGACAGACTACGAAACGGAGAATGGATCCGCAATCCGAAGAGTATGTTATCATAAACAGAAATCGGCAACGGATTAGGTCGTTGAAACACCATCCCAACAGTTTTTCTTAACTCTAATAACGATACATCTGGATCGTAAATGTTCTTACCCAATATGTTGATTTCACCTTTTGTCGTGACATTTCCGTATCTTTCATTTACACGATTGAAACAACGTAGGAGTGTTGTCTTTCCACACCCGGAAGGTCCGATAAGTGATGTTATTTTACCGTCAGGAATCTTCACACTTACATCAATCAGTGCCTGAAAATCGCCATACCAAAGACTTAGATTCTCGGTTTCAATGCTGTAGTTAGTAGCGTCCACGTGTCATACTCCCTACTTTTTATCCGAAGTTCCCATTGACATAGTCATAGGTTGCTTGTTCTGTTGGATTCTCTGAGAAGATAACATCTGTATTGTCAATTTCTATCAGGTCTCCGTTAAGCATAAAGGCTGTGCGGTTTGCTAACCTTTTTGCTTGTTGCACAAGATTTGTTACAAGTAGAATAGTCATATCATTTTTCAAAGTCTTTAGCACTTCCTCAATTCGCATTGTTGTGACAGGGTCTACTGCGATAGAGAATTCATCCAGACACAAGACTTCTGGTTGGTGGGACAGTGCCCTTGCGATTGTTAATCTCTGCTGTTGCCCACCAGATAACTTTGTTCCGAGTGAATCTAACCTATCCTTTACTTCATCCCAAAGTGCTGCTTGATGCAAACAGCGTTCAACGATTTCATCTAATTCTGCCTTATTTCGTAGTCCCGCAGTGCGAGGTGCAAATGCCACGTTATCATAGATGGAAAGTGGTAACCCGACGGGTAATGGTAGTACCATACCGATACGTCTTCTCAGTCCGTGAACATCGCTCATTGCGTTTATGTCAACACCATCTAACATCACGGAACCTTCAATGGATGTTCCCTGCGTGAATTCCAATGTTCTATTGATGACTTTCAATAAAGTTGTTTTACCTGATTGTGCGGGACCTATTATACCGAGGATTTCGTTTTCCACTACATCCAAGGAGATGCCTTTTATTGCCTGTTTTTCTCCGTAGGTGACTTTTAGCCCGTTAATTTCTATTTTGTTTTTCATTTTTCACCGCTTTCCTCCTGTTCTTCTTCTAATATCTCCTCTTCAACCCTTGCTTCTGTTAGAACGGATGCCAATAGTCCTGATGGAATTGCTATTAGACCGATGCCGATGAGTGCGATTACTGCTGTAAAGATTTTCCCACCAGCAGTTATAGGATATACATCTCCATACCCGATTGTCGTTAAAGTGACGATTGCCCACCACATAGCATCTGGAATAGAACCGAATTCTTCAGGTTGTGCATCCTTTTCAAAGAAATGGATACCGCACGCTGCTAAGTAGACTAACATTGATGATAGAATTACAAGTGCAAGTATCTCCCTTCTTACTTCAGCTAATGCTTCAATCATCCTATCCATTGCTAAGATAAAACGTGTTGCTTTAAAGATTCTGAAGACCCGTAAGAATCTTAGGACTCTAAGGACGCGAAATGCAGGTATCTGTGCCACGATTGATGGTAAGATTGCCAGTAGGTCTACAATCCCAAAAAAGCTGAATATAAATGCTAATCTTTTCCGAGCAGTGTATATACGCAATAAATACTCTGCAGAAAACAGTATGAGAAATGACCAATCTATAATGTCAAAATAGTATTTGTACGTAACAACATAGTCATCTTTGGTAGCATATTCAGATTCAAGTGCAAAGGTAATAGCCGAAGCAAGAATTAGAAATTGAATGATTCCGCTAAAGACTGGCCCTTCAACGATATCGTCTAATCTACTCCTTAGGTCAGAATTTCCTCCATTTTCATTACCCTTAGCGATATCATCTAATCTACTCCTTAGGTCAGAGTTTCCTCCATTTTCGTTATTCAACATGGGTAACATCCTCTTTAGGTGTTTTAACGACGAGATGGAATTCCTTAGATTGGCATGAAGTTACCAGTAAAGGCACCTCATATAATCCGAATCTAAGTTACCATTTCTTACGCGTTCTAAGATATACGCGAAGCGCAATTGATGCTGCATTAACAAGTAAAACACTTGCTACCAATACAATTGCGGTGCCGTAAGGAATACCCTCTGCTACATCTGGTACTTGTGTAGAAATCGTATAGAGATGTAAGGAGAGTGCCATACACTGGTCGGTTATATTATATGCGAAAAAGTCACCTTCTGCAATAGGTTTAAAGAAGACTGCTCCTGTGAACATTATGGGTGCTGTTTCACCTGCAGCACGCGACACTTGTAAGATTACCCC
The DNA here is from genome assembly GCA_009839975.1 of Candidatus Poribacteria bacterium. Taxonomy (GTDB): domain Bacteria; phylum Poribacteria; class WGA-4E; order WGA-4E; family WGA-3G; genus MSPOR6. The sequence continues at coordinate 14,825 of VXOP01000184.1, read as the reverse complement.
TGTTAGAATACCACTGATTGAATTCGGGAGTACGATTTTTCGTATCGTTTGCCATCGTGTTGCTCCCATATTCCAGCATGCTTCACGGAAAGCCATCGGGACTGCTTTGAGTGCTTCGGTTGTACTCGCAATAATTACGGGTAACGTCATAATTGCCAATGTGAGAGAAGCAGCCAAAATTGACTCGCCTAACCCGGAAAATAATACGAAAGCACCTACACCGAACAACGCATGCACAATACTTGGAACACCTGCAAGGTTCACAACTGCTAAGTTCACTATCCGTGTGAACCAATTCTCACGTGCATACTCATTGAGATACACTGATGCAAAAACACCTATCGGTGCTGCAACCATGAGAGATACAACGACCAGATAGATTGTTCCAAGGAACGGTGCCCAGACACCACCACTCCGCATATTATCCTCTGGATTCTTGAATAGAAAGTCGAGAGAAAGCACAGGTATCGCTTTATAAAAGAGATAGCCGATGATGAGCAGTAGTGGAACAATCATCAGGCATGTCATAATAAAGAAGAAAACTCTGATGCCGTTTTCTATATACCTGTTACGTCTTCCAATATCGGTTTCAGTGAACATCAACTCTGGTCTGTTTTCCATAAAACACCCTATGGTGGACATTGAAAATAGTGATACAAAGTATCTGTAGGAGCGATCTCCGAATCGCGACTTAACGGAGTGATAGTCGGGAATCGGAGTTCCCTCCTACATCTCAAAATGCCCATTAATTCAAAAGCTTACTATAATATTCTAACTCTGACGAATTCCTTTAATGACTAAATCAGCGATTAAGTTCACAACAAATGTAATGGAGAAAAGTAAGATACCTATGAGAAAGAGCACTTGGTAGTGTTCTCCACCTCTTGCGACTTCACCCAATTCTGCAGCAATTGTTGCAGTGAGTGTGCGTATCCACGAAAGCGGTCCTGAAGGGATGTTAACTGAATGTCCTGTAGCCATGAGTACCGCCATTGTTTCCCCGATAGATCGCGCTGCACCGAGTAAAACGGCAGCCAACAACCCGTTTTTTGCAGCTGGTAACAGTACACGATAGATAACTTGCCACCGAGTTGCACCGAGTGCTTCCGCTGCTTCACGATAGGTATCTGGAACAGCTTTTAACGCATCTTCAGCAATAGAGACGATAATTGGAACACTCATGAGTGCTAACATGATCCCGCCATTTAACATCGTTAGACCGATGGGTGCATTAAAGACCGAGATGATCAACTCATTCATCAATGTTAAACCGATGAATCCCCAGACGACTGATGGAATTGCTGCCAGAAATTCAATTACGATTTTGAAGGTTTCCCTTAACTTGGGACTACAGAACTCTGAAACAAATATTGCAGCACCGAGACCGAAAGGTACTGCCAGCAACATGGCTAAGGCTGTTACACTAAAGGTTCCAAGTATCAATGCCAAAGTGCCATATCTCTTGTTTTCCAATGATGTTGGGTACCATTCCTCACTTGTTAAAAACTGCCATAGTTTGAAATCCTCACTAAATAGAAAACCTGCACACTCTTTAAAAATAAAGAAGAAGATTCCAAACACAAACATAATTGAGCTGATTCCACATAGACGGATATACAGATCAATTACGGGTTCGGAAGATGTCTCTGAATCTGCACCATATTCGTTTTCACCTGTGTCACCCTTCAGAAGCCCTAACTCAACACATGCCCAGAATCCATTTATGATTGCAATGAGATAAATCAGGGTCACCCAACCGGATGTTGATTGCGTACCTAACACTACGAACAATGAAATGAGGGTAGAAGTATGTATCAGCACAAACAGGCCAGATTTACCTTTGTCGTGCCAACGTTTTGCACTGACAGCAATATGTACCCACGCGGGAACTAATAATAGAATGTAAACAGGGGATAATATTGAAGGAAAGTCGTATATGAAAACAGAGATAGCGAAGATAGCGAATATCGGTAGATTCAGCAACCACCATCCGGGTCTGTTGATGCGACCTTTTAATGAAAAACAGACTTGAATAAAGTTCATCAAATGTTGGAATATCCTTTAATTATCCATCTTTGTTAGGTTTTCTCTCATAATCGACTGTTAGAAATGAAACGGAGAACGGCACAAACTAAAAGTTTATGCTACAGAAGATACATTCTCAATTAGAAGTGGTATTGCCTTGTAATGGTACAAAACCGAGTTCCTGAACAATCTTTTGTCCTTCAGGAGACAGAATCCAGTCCAGATATGCCTTCGCTTCTCCAGTTGGTTCTCCGAGAGAATACATATATAGCGGTCGTGCAATGGGGTATGATTTGGTAAGAACATTCTCAAGATTCGGTGCATAGTAGGGTGCGTCTTCTGCTGTTGCGACTTTTAGCTTTTTAACATGATCAGTAGCATATCCCATTCCACTATAGCCGATAGCGCAGTGTGTGCGTCCAACGACCTCAACGACATCTTTTGACCCGTGTAAATCTAATGAACCTAACTCAAAATCGCGTTCTTTACCGAGGAGTGCCTCTCTAAAATAGAAATATGTACCAGAGTTTGACTGACGACTAATCCGTATGATTTTATCACTTCTACAACCAGAATTGGCAACCCCAAGGTTGTCCCATTTTGTTATCGTCCCTTCTTCTCCATATATCTCTGCGAGTTGTGGAATAGTGATTTTATCTATCGGATTGTCTTTGTGCACATATACTGCGAGCGCATCATATCCTACGATAAATTCTATCGGTTCTCTGCCAGTGTTATCTATAGCTTGTTGTTTCTCTTTGTCTTTTACTTGACGACTACAGTTGGCAATATCAACTGTGCCATTGATCAATGCTGCGACACCTGTTCCTGAGCCACCACCTGATACTTCAACAGATACTGTGTCATTTGAATATACCTCTGCCCAAGCCTGTGCAAGATTCACCATCGTATCTGAACCTTTATTCTTTATGATGGATTTTGTTGCTTGGACATCTGTTCCGTTTGTGTCATTTTCATCACTTGAACTGCCGTGAAAGACAAAACCGTAAATGGCTAAGACAAGCACGAGAATGACACCAAAACTAATCGAACTTACATACTGCATGGAAACTACCTCTAATATTCAATTCTATAGTGAACTTCAGAATTAATGTAACACGCCACAACGGGCGAGGTGACCTCGCCCCTACGATAATGGGCGGGTAACCTCACACAACGGGCGAGGTGACCTCGCCCCTACGATAATGGGCGGGTAACCTCACACAACGGGCGAGGTGACCTCGCCCCTACGATGGGTGTTGTTCGTCATCGTTGTTTGGGGTGAAAAATCTCATTAAACAATAATTTTGCTATATACTAATATTATAGCGATCAATTGTTACGAAAATAAGACAAAACTGGATATTATATCTGTCATTATGAGATTTTCCTGACGTATTTATCGGATTGTGGTGAGATTGTCAATGCTGTCCAACAACTGATTACTATCATTGTAAACTTCTAAACCGACCCTTTTTCCATCGACAGAAAATAAACAGAAATGTTTATCAATTGTGAACGCTTTGACGTTGTCAACCCATGGAACAGATTTGTCTTGAACGTAATATGGGGCACCGCATCCACCGCTGACGATCTGCCATACGGGGTGCTTAAAGTCTGGATGTATTGATGAATCAATTAGGGTTCGGCTATAATTATGTTCATCCCCACAAAGGACGCCTAATACTTTTGACCTGCTTGAGACTATTTTCCAGAACCTGTTACGCATATCAATGACATCTCCCATGGGTGCGGTCTTGTCGTTGTATCCGCCGAGTTCGCCACTTCCAGGTGTTCCCCAAAACATAGCGTCCTTAACATGTCCACCATTCGGAAATGGCGGTTCATGAAGTATGATGAAAATCCAATCAACATTTATGTCCATTTCTGCTGCGGTTAATTCTTTATCAAGCCACTCCATCTGGTTTTTCATAACGTAGCCTTCTCTATTTCCACCGAGATGTTCTAAAGCGATATTTATGACTGCTTTATCCTGAGATTTTTGACCGAAGGCACTTTGGTTTCTAAAACCTGTAGACCAGTAATTGGAGTTTAATGAGATAAAGTGTACTCTGCCGTAGTTGAATGAGTAGACATTCTCAAGATAAGATGGTCCTGTATTCTCACCCCCCATTTTATCATTGCCTTTAGTCTCTGGATCAGGTATCCCGATTGCGTAGCGACTGTCCGTAGGATTAACAAATTCCTTAGCGAAGATGGATTCAGCACTCTGATTTCCGATTGTACCGGCAAATTGGATATAGTATTCACCTGCTTTTAGCTGTGGGGTAACGACCTTGTAGTATTTGCCGACCTGTTCATGGTTTCCGATAGATTCATAGAAGGGGATATTCGCGCCGACGGGTTGAATTGTGCGTTTCCATGTTTCAAGTTGAGATTCATAGTCCTTTACATCAGAAGTATATCCGTTGATGAGGTCTCCGCCGAAACACACGAAATCTGCTTTTCTGTTATAGAGTTCTATTGCGAATCTGCCGAGGTCTTTTGCGTTGACTCCGTTCTGTGCGCGTTCACCTCCCCCAACACCTGCGCGTGAATCTGACATAAACCCAAACTTGAAGGCTGCTCTGGTACCAGACATTGGCGCGGTTTTGAATGTATATACTGGTGTCAGTGTTCCATAATTGACTCTATATGAATATACAGTATTCGGTTTCAGTCTTGTCAACTGCACTTCGTGGTGGACAGAAGGTTCTAAGGATAGGAATTCTCGATTATCCGTTAACACTCTCCCTTCAGTGGGTTTATCTGTCTCCCAAGATATGACTGCTGAATCATGTGTAACAAGATCAAGGAAAGGTCCCTCTGTTAGAGTGACGAGTGATGTGTATGTACCTGTTTTGGGTTCTCCATCCCGTTCATATCTCAGTTGTCTATCATAAGCGCGTGTGGTTTGTATGCGTGTATCAAAGACTTCGATTCTGTAGACAATTACGCCACCATTGTTTGCAATCAGTCCCGTGTCGTAATGTACATCTTCAAGTTTAGAGATATCCATTTTAACTTGGTGGTGTGTCTTTTTGTTGTCAATATGCGTTCCTTTTGCGCTTTTTCGGTATCGAGGTGTCGTTAGATTACCTTCAGTATGGGGTACACCGTAATATGCAACAGATGGTGGTGCATCTATCAGCGTTTCAAATTCAACAATTGCATACGCGCCCTCAAAACCTGTCACGACAGGTTCTTTAGAAAGTAGCATATCTTCACGCCACTGTATTTCTGTAAATGTGATGTTCTGTGCAAAAACTGTTGATGCAATAAGGAGAAAAACTGTACAAAATGCAAATTTCTTCATTTCTATTCCTTTTTGAGATTTTAACTTACCATTCTACCTGAATTACAGCAATTTTACCATGACTTTGTTTCAAACGTTTCCAATTTGTGTGTTAAAGATATGGCAAAGTCTTGAAACCACACATGGCAATGGCTAAATACCTAAAGCCGGGTGTGTAAAGTAATTGTCTCTGTCCTTGTCAGAATCGCGGAAGGCACGGAAGGCACGGATTACGCGGAAGGGTGTTTTGGACAAGTTACATAGATTGGCAAGGTCTTTTCACAACCATCAGGTGCTCTGTCAGCTAAGGACGGAGGCGATTGCTAATTTCACACCTCTATTGACAAGAACTTTATGCACCAGAATCATATAGTGACAAAAACTTTACACGCGATAAAGTATCTGCTAAGAAGTGTGTCTTATCCATGTTGTGCAGAGAGACGTAATGAAGGATGTTTGTTGTCCAAAGAAGCACAATCAAGGATGAATGTGCTACAGCTGAGATTGTCTGTCCGAACAAAAAATGCGCGGGTTAACGTCTCCACGCAGAAAGAATTAGGGGGTTTGTGAACACAGATATTTATACTTGTATCCGTTGGGATTCTGACCTACATAGAGTTTATTCCTGTATTACTGGAATGACATAACTTCTGATGTCATATTCATCTATCTTTTCTATTTCCGTAAGTTGTTCCGGATGCGTGCGGTGGTCAAAAACAACATAGTATCCTTCCGATACACCTTCCGACTTCAGATATGATGCCAGTTGCCGTTTGCCTCTCTGATAACGTGCTGCCCCACGCCATACTTTCGTTTCAACGATGTACTTTCTTCGGTTATGTGTGATCAATAAGTCCATTCTACCGCGTCCTGTTTGAACCTCTATGTGCATAAATCCACCGACAATCAGTACAAACTGCTCAAGGTAGGCAAAGAGGAGATGCCTGCCAACTGATTCTTGTGGCGTATCTGGCACTTGCAGTATGCTAAAACCTACCCGCGCGATAAAATCCCTGAAGTTATCAAGCAATGCGTCCATCTCAATGTGTCCAGACTTAGACAGGTAATCCAGGAATCCATCTCTCGTATCATCAGGAAGATATGCTTGTTCTAATCCATTTACTGTCGGTTTAAATGTCTGTAAGATGCAATAGAAATAGATCGGGTTAGCAATTTCACACATGCCATCCTCTCCCTGCTTTATTACACCAAAAGTCGCAAGCTCACTGATTTGGTCATCGCGAAGGTTGAAATGCAATCCATCATCAGAAGCTGTTATTCGCATCAGAATATTTTCAAAACGGGGATTTCTGCGGATATTTGTTGTGAGGTGGTCAATGTTCGTGTTATGTTCGTGAAGCAGTCTGTTATGCGCTCGTGTGAAATGATTCATTTTGATGGTTTTCGTCTTCGGTATATCCAACTCATCCGTTAGAATCTGTGCCAATCTGTTCACGAGGAACGGTTGTCCTGCACTCTGCTTGTGTATAGACATTATGACTTCTGTTTCAAATGTTTGTCCTACTTCCTCTGTGTATTGTCCGAGCAATTCATGCACCTGTTCAAGTGTGAAGTTTGGAAGAAAAAACTCGTCTTGAACATTGAAGGGAGAGATGGATCGGTCGTAGTTGAGTTGTGCGATGCTTTGGACACCGACAATTCCGACGCTGTGTGGACATTTCGGTTCTTTAGAAAGATAGATGTGTCTGAGTGCATACAGAAAATCACTTACAACTTCCGTAGGAATACCGTCAAACTCATCAATTATGATGACAATTTTCCTGTTTTGCAAAAGACCAGAAAGGTCTTGAAAAAAAGTAATCATTGAAAAAGAGTCAGTTAGTTGCGTGCTCTCCAGTAAGCGTGTAAGTTCTGAGGAAACTGTTATTTTGGTCTTCTCAAGTTCCTGTTTTAGTTCTCTGCAGAACATCTGATAGAGTCTCTGATAGAAGATGACCTCAGAAATATTACGCATGACTTGAAAATCTAATCTAATTGTCAAATAGGATGGATTTTGAGTCGTGAGTGTTTCAAGGGACCAATAAAAAAATGTAGTCTTGCCAGTTTGCCGTGGCGCGAAGATGACGATATAACGTCCATCTTCAACGCGTGCATTGAATTCATCAAGTTCTGCCTTTCGGTTGACGATATAATGCTTTTCTGGATAAACTGGACCTTGGGTTCCAAAACGTCTCATTATCACACAACCCATCGCTAATCTTGGAGTATATTAGCATTTTGCGAAAAAAAAATCAAGTCCATCCTGGTTCAGGAGTTCAGACAAGTAACTATACATACCAGATTTTATTTGAATACTTCACATCGCTGTGATAAAATGTTGTGTATCTGATTAACCTATTCGCTAGGAGTTTTACATTGCAATCCGAATTTCAAGAACTCAAAACCAGACTCATAGAGATAAATGATATACAATCCGCTGCTGGACTGCTCTATTGGGATCAATCTACCTATATGCCTCCTGGGGGTGCGGCAGCACGAGGAAGACAGAGCGCAACCCTAAGACGTTTAGCACACGAAAAGTTCACAGATCCCACTATCGGTAAACTACTTGACACATTACAGTCTTATCAAGAGAATCTTGACTACGATTCTGATGAAGCTGGTTTATTGCGTGTTACACGTCGACACTATGAACGTGCGATAAAGATTCCATCAGATTTCTTGGCAGAGGTCACAACGCATACTTCAGAATCGTATCAGGTTTGGACAGAAGCACGACCCGCAAACGACTTTGATAGCGTTCGTCCTTACCTTGAAAAAACCCTTGAATATAGCAGACAATCCGCAAACTTCTTTCCCGGTTATGATCACATTGCAGATCCTTTAATTGAACCGAGAGATTACGGTATGAAGGCTGCAGATGTCAGTCAGGTTTTTGCTGAATTACGGGAAGCACTCGTCCCGATCGCGTCTGCGATTACTTCTCAAACACCAGCAGACGATTCTTGTCTACATAAGAACTATCCTGAAGACAAACAGTTGGCGTTTGGTATGAAGGTTGCTGAGAAGTTTGGGTATGACCTAAACCGTGGACGACAGGATATGACGCATCACCCTTTTATGACGAAATTCTCACTCGGTGATGTGCGTATTACAACACGTGCAAAAGAGGACAGCCTCGGTGAAGCGATGTTCTGCACGATGCATGAAACAGGTCATGCGTTATACGAACAGGGTATAAACATGGAATATGAAGGCACACCTCTGGCCCGTGGTACTTCAGCAGGTGTGCATGAGAGTCAGTCTCGTCTCTGGGAGAATATCGTAGGACGTAGCAGGGGATTCTGGAATTGTTTCTATCCACGACTACAAGAGTTCTTTCCTGAACAACTGGGTGCTGTTTCTGTGGATACATTCCATCGTGCGATCAATAAGGTTGAACGGTCTCTCATCCGGACGGAAGCTGATGAGGTTACCTATAATCTGCATGTGATGTTGCGTTTTGACTTTGAATTAGCACTCTTGGAGGGTGAGATGGAGATTAAGGACTTGCCAAACGCTTGGCGTGAACGATTTGAAGCGGATTTTGGCATTGTCCCGCCGGATGATAGAGATGGTGTTTTGCAAGATGTCCATTGGTATTTTGGACTTATTGGTGGGTCATTTCAAGGGTATACATTGGGAAATATATTAGGTGCACAGTTCTTCTCTAAAGCTCTTGAAACACATTCTGAGATAACAGATGACATTGAGAAGGGTGAATTTGGGACGCTTCACAACTGGTTAAAAGAGAATGTATATCAACACGGTTCTAAGTTTACTGCTCCAGAGATCATTGAACGCGCTACGGGTCAGGCGATGACAATAACACCTTACATAGATTATCTGCGTAGAAAATACGGAGAATTGTACGATCTTAACTAATGGTGGAATTTACAATTAATTAATGAAACATTCCTTAACGGACGAGGAAACTTCTTAACGGGCGAGGAGACCTCGCCCCTACGCATCAGGGTGGAGAGATGAGAATTCGTAAATGTTATGTCATCTTATTCCTTTGTAGTTTTCTCTATGCTTGCGGTGGTACTGTGAAGTTGATGGATGTAAATAAGAGCAGTTCCGCACTTGAACTGAGTCGGGAGCAACAAGAGAAAATACATCCGAAACTGCAACTGATTCGCGATATCATAGATGATTATGAATTTGAGAAACGAGAATTTGACTCTGAGGTGCGAGAGTATCGTATGCTCAGAAGCGATAGGAATCTATATCGAAATGATGGTGGATTGAGCTTAGCACAAAGACAACGTAGTCTTCTACAGATACGTGGTAAGGCGAGAAGATTCCTTGTGCAACGGAATAGACTCCTGAAGGAGATTGAAGGCATCCTTACAGAGATATATGCTGAACTTACTACAGCACAGCAGGTAGCATTTAATGAGCTGAAAATGCCGGAATTGAAGATACCCCGTTCACTGAAACCTGATCCGCATGCAGATCTACAGAACATACCAAAACATCTGATTGGTGTGCCATAACTTCAGTCTTGGTGAAAAAGCCGGTTAAAGAAATGATTTAGAAACGCATCTGCATCTATTTCCATAGAAATACTGGCGTTATGTGTTTTTTCTTGTCTGCTATCGCGTAGGTCTGCAATAGTCATGCCACTTGTTAGATTACCCTCGGTTTCAACCTGCACGTGAGTATCAATACTCTTGAAGAAGTGTGGATGCGTTAGCATACCGATTGGTAATGCATCATGGATGTGCAATCCATAGAAACCTACATGCTGACGATAAAATTCCATACATGCTTTTGTTGAATCTCTGAGAAAACTGGATATTAAGCCCTGTCTTCCTTCAGTCTCAACAGATAGGCGTTCACCGGTTAAAACGACTTGATGTGTAACATTTAGCGGTGCGATCTGTATAGGAATCCCAGAACTGAAGACTTCATGCGCAGCGTGTGGGTCTACATATATATTGAATTCGGCAGTTGTGGTAACATTTCCATATTCTTTGAAAACGCCTCCCATCAAGACGATGGCATGAAGTCTACGCATTTTTATCGGATCTTTTCGAATTGCTAATGCTATATTCGTTAGTGGACCCAAGGCAACGATTGTCAATTCATCAGGATAACGGTCAACCATTTCAAGGATTAATTCTACACCGGATATATCAGAAATAGCGGAGTCTATAGTAGGATATAGTGGACTGCCATCTTGATTATATAACGTACTGACATTCCCTAAACCGTCTTCACCGTGTACGTGTGCTGCCATGAGGAGAGGTTTTACTAAAGGTTTGTCTTCTCCTTTTGCAATTATTGGAAATTTGGACATTTTAAGGAGTCCCAGTATTCTCAATAAGTTTTCTGTTGCTTGATCGACGTGTATGTTTCCGCTGACGGTTGTTATTGCTTCAACGTATAATTCTGGCGACTTCATTGCAAGCAGAATCGCAAGCGCGTCATCAACGCCAGGATCAGAATCTATAAGAATTCTTTTCATTTAAGTGTTCCATTTTCCTTATGTCAAATTATATGTCTCATTTTACGATGCAACGACCTTTCTGTTCAATAACAATTTTAGAATTGATATGTGTTCTTTTCAGTATCCAACTATTCAATGCAGTTAGTTCCCCAGTTATTGCACAGGTGAATGTCTTTACGAGCGAAACAATGAAACAGATGCAATTGCAAGCTGGATGGTACAACAGTGTCAAACTTGATTTAGCATACAGCTCGGGAAACACAGATTTGCTTACTATGCGAACCCGTTTCCGCGCTGATCATTTGTCAAAGTCGTTTCACGCATTCCTCTTTGGTAGTCTTCAACAAGGCAGAAAAGACGATGATCTGTTTACCAGTAAAGGTATTGCACATGCACGCATTATCCGTAACTTGACGAATCATATCTTGGTTGAGTCTTTTGTTCAGAAACAGTTCAATGAATCCATTCTCCTGACAGATCGCAATTTGCTTGGTGGTGGTTTCCGCTTCGCTTTCAGTTCTCCAGAAGCAAAAGTCAATTTCTACTTTGGCACAGGTATCATGTGGGAACACGAGAGAATTAACGACATAGACAAGGGTGCCATCGTAACGCGTATTCTCCGTTCAACCAATTATGTGAGTTGGAAAGCTGAACTTGATGATCATATTTCAACAAGTGCGACAGGTTATTATCAGGTCTCTTTGGATGAAGTCAAAGATTATCGCATACTTTTTGAGGGTAGTATAAGTTTTAGTCTATCAAAGAGATTGACGATGCCGTTTAGTGCAAATTTTCGCTTTGATAATAGTCCGCCTACAGGGATCAGAAAACATGATCTGGAAATATTCAACGGATTAAGTTATACTTTCTAACAAGACTAAGACATTAAAAGGAGTTTTATGATGAGATTTATCTTTACGAGAACAACAGTTCTTCTCTGTTCTCTGTTCTGTCTTATGACGATATGTAACAACGCAAATTCTGATGGTCATGTTCAAGTATCAGAGGAGGAGAAAAAGATTGTTTTGAAGGGGGCAATATCAAAAGCACTTGGTGAATATGAATCACATTTAAAGGGTGCAGTTGAATATCTTGTCTGTGGTCCCACTGGAAAGCAGTATGAAAGTATAATCGTCACCGAGGCATCCGCTAAGGACGTATTTGAGGCAATAGAGAAGTTAGGTGTAAAACCGGGCACTGCACCTGGTTACGATGATGAAGCTGATGCACCGACACCACCTACTGGAACGGCATTCCTATTCTCTGTTGAATGGATGGAAGGTGAGAATACGAAACGGGTCAGTGCTGAAGAGCTACTAATCAATGTAAAGACCAACAAACCGATGCAGCCAGTCGCTTGGATTTATTCGGGTTCACGAGTTCTACCAGACCTCGACAGCGACGACGAGAATGCTGTGATACCTTATGCATTTATGGAAAATAGTATTGTTGCCCTGAATCAGGGGGATCCCAGTGCCCTGTTTCAGAATCCCCTGCCTGAGTCTACACAAGAAAACCTTTATAAAAAGAATGATGATCTGTTACCAGCACTTGGAACACCTGTTAAACTGACGATTGAGGTTAATCGGAAAAGACAGATTCATGTTTTGATTGGCGGAAAGGTGCAAGGTGTAGGATTTCGGAATTTCACCGTTCGAAACGCAAGAGAACTTGGTCTAAGTGGCTATGCTAAGAATTTAGCAAACGGTAAGGTAGAGATAGTCGCGGAAGGTGATAAATTGCAGTTAAATGCTCTCATAAAGGCGGTAAGAAAGGGACCTCGTGTTTCAAGGGTGGATACTGTAGACATTAAAGAACAAGACTTCAAAGGTGAGTTTGACTCCTTTGAAGTTCGATATTGAGCCATGAGAAACCAACCAACACCTTCAATAACCGGTATTCTTCTTGCTGCGGGACTTTCTGTTAGAATGGGTCAACCGAAGCAGCTGCTTCCTTTTGGTGAAAGTACTATCATTGAAACGGTTGTTGACAACATGCTAAATGCAAAGTTCAACGAGATTATTGTTATTGTTGGACATTGTGCTGAACAGATACATGATAAATTGAAGGGTAGGGATGTCAGAATCGTCTTTAATCCAGATTACAAAGATGGGATGTTGACTTCTGTTCAGAGGGGTGTTCGTTCACTTGGACTTGAAAATCGGCAGCGGTTAAGTGCTGATGCCATTTTGAAAGATAGATGTGCATTTTCACTGATGTTGGTTGATCAACCCTTCATCACATCTGATTTGATAAGTAAAGTCATTGATGCTTATTCAGGAACAGATAAAGGTATCGTTTTGCCGAGTTATAACAATCGCCGTGGACATCCGGTTATCTTTCATAATCGGTATGCAGATGATATATTAGCATTGGATGCGGATAGCGGTGGCGTACGATCACTATTCAATGTATACAGTGATGATATGCATTATGTCTCTGTTGATACAGATGCTGTTTTGCGAGATATAGATTCTCCCGAAGATTATAGGGACGCTATTAGCGAAGTTGATTTTAATGAACTTGATCGTTGACTAACATGACTTACCAAGATTATGAACCAGAAAAAGAAATACCGAAAGGTTCAAAGAAAGTTATTCGTTGGATTTGGATATCCGCTTCTTGTGTTGGCTGCTTTTTGTACAATGGTTCCGCTCTTATGGTTGTTTAGTTCATCTTTCAAATCAGCAGAAGAGGTATTCGCTGTTCCGATTCAATGGTTTCCTAAACTGCCGGATCGTGTTTCTACATCTCCTTACATCAAATCCGATACGTATCCCGATGTTAAAATGCCCGATTTGGTGACTACAGAAAAGTGGGAACAATTACGACCTGCTTTAGAAGATGCAATATGGAAACAGGCACGAGGTCACATTTCTGACATTTTACCTATTGACTCCCCTGAATTAGAACAGGAATTGCAGCCTGAAATTGTTAAGGGGTTGTGGCAACAACATGTTGCATCACTTCCACCAGAAGTTTGGCGCGAGTCAACCGAGACCATCGTCAATCAAGTAGAAAGTACCATAATTCCTGAGACTATTAAAAGCGTTCTTGATTCTGTCTATAGGCAAGTTAAAGTTGGTAGTATCGTGATTGAGGATATTTCGTTTAAGAAACATAAGGTGGCAATGGTTAAGTGGTCTTCCGATTCTGATACAATCCAGCAAATTGGTGAACCGATTACGTCCCTGTCCTACGATTATCGAGACAATAACACCGTTAGTTTATCCGCAACTGTATCGTCTTCTGTACCCATTGACCGTATCAGACGCGTAATCATCCCCATACGAGGAGATGCATCATATCACCGCCTTTCTCTAACCGTATCAAAGGGTAGTATTGGATATAAACCTAAGCATCCTTTTGTGTTAGATACTGCCTTATGGCAAGACAGTGGTTGGCGGTTGCGCGGCATGCCTGGAGAATTAGAATCATCGCACATACCCATGCAGCAATTTTTCTTAAAACAGGACCTAATAAAAAGCGTAGCATCCTCATCAGAAACAGAAGATAACATACTATTGCAAATAACAATTCATCGTCCTGCTTATCTATCAATTGTCTGGCATAAACTGACCGCTAATTACAAGAATTTGTGGGAAGCGGTACCGTATAATCGTTATTTTATCAATAGTGTTTTTATTGCGACGGCATCAACACTGTTAACGCTTTTTTTCTGTTCGCTGGGTGGTTATGCATTCGCTAAGTATCAGTTTAAAGGGAAAGCAATTCTATTTGGTATTTTACTTGCTTCTATGATGGTTCCGTTTCAAGTTCTTCTTGTTCCGCTTTTTGGTTTGATGTATGATATTGGTTGGTTGAATAGTTATAAAGCCATCATTATCCCGTTTTCTGTTGGTGCGTTCGGTATTTTCTTAATGCGACAGTTCATCGTTACGATTCCATCAGAATTAATTGATGCTGCCCGGATTGATGGGTGTTCAGAATTCGGTATTTATTATAGGATAGTTTTACCAATTATCAAACCAGCACTCGGTGCATTGACAATCTATTCTTTTCTGAGTTCGTGGAACGGTTATCTATGGC
>VXOP01000403.1 GCA_009839975.1 Candidatus Poribacteria bacterium | reverse complement strand
TTGATTTATTTTTTTCCCACCTACCGGCCTGGGGTAATCAAAATTACTGGAAAGTTTGCGCTACATTTATCAAACTCACGTTAAAACACAGATTAACGTTCAAGCCAACCGGGAAGATTGATCTCACCAGATAGCTCCCATGCCGTAAGATAGAGCGAAGCTGTCCACTGAACGCCTTCTCGTGAAAGCTCCTTCGTGAATTCAAGCAGCTCTTCAGACGGGTTTTCCAGGTCATCGTAATCCTGAGCAAGATGATAAACGTCTTCTACTAACTTGTTGCCTATCTTTATCTGTTCAACAATAGCTGGCATTAATTCCTTGACAGGTTTTATTTCATGTCCTTTCGAAAGTTCAGTCGGATCAAGTTTCATGACTTCAATTGAGGAGTCAACCTTTGCGTGAATACCACCATGCAATTTTGTCCCATCCTCTTGAACGATACCGTCGAAGTGAACTGTTAAATGTAATGGTTGACACATGTCCTGTGCATAGTGTGCCAAGAATCCTGCGTATACATAACACTTGTATTGAATGATTGGATTATCAGGCCATTTTCGGTATTCTGCAAAAGCAAGAGCAAGACGTTCCGTATATTCTGCTACTGCGTAAGGTAAAAGTCCAACCTTTCTTGGCTCAAGCTCCATCTTGGCACAGAGTTTCAGAAATTCATCTCGATTCTCAGGCACTGGGTTATCTTTGATAAGCTCAAGATCAAAGTAGTGTTCACCATACTCAGCTGCACGTGCATGGGGTACATATCGTTCTTTTGACAAATCGGGATCATAGGCACAATGTGCTATCATTTTCCCTGCAGTTGCAGAACGGAAGAATTCTGGTATCTCATCTGGGAGTGTTTTAATAGTAGCTTGTGTAAGTATGTCGTGCCCACCACCCCACCATGCCCAAGCGGGTGTGGAAAGAACAAGTAAGATTAACACGAATGTAGTTCGTAGACGTTTCATACGTTCTCCTTCCTGAAAAAAATAGGTAATTCAGATCACAAGAATCATCGTAGGGGCGGGGTTTCCCCGCCCGCGTATTACCCATTAATAATTTAATCTGCATTTGATAAAACCAACGATCAATCTGCAGCAAGGTATTCACTGGATTCCTCATCATGCCATTGGAGTTGCAGTTCTGCTGTTTCGTGAGGTTTAAAAGGTATTGCTATGGAACCGACATCAGGTCCGATAATCTCAATATTATCAAGATTAGCAGTGCCGTATCCCAATTCGTTAGCATAATTGAAGAGTCCAATATCCATCGGTTCAAATCCCATCGCTTTTGATGTAACCGCATCTGCTGCGAAGACATCCCCACTTGCAACAGCGATACCGAGTTGAACAGAATTGGTGCCACCAGGTCCGTTTCCTTGTAAACCTAATGTTCCATCAACGATAGCAATATCGGGTCTCAAGAAGCGCGAGAGACGCAATAGGTTGATATTTATAGTCTGTGCTTCACGCGGCAACGCTCGGTCACCATGACTAAGATATCCATGCACTTTAATACGGTCAGTTTTATGAATAGTACCCATAATCATGTTCTTCATCGCAAGCGTAACAACACACGCATCATGTGTCTTCGCGATGGCAACGGAAATCGTGCAGGGGCAGTCCAGAACTGTCTTCGGCATTCGTACCGTCTCCGATTCCCTATCGGAGAGGAATACTTTTGTCTCTACCCATTCAGTTTCTTCATGTAAGTCAACAAGTCTGATAGGTATATCGTACTCCGCCTGCAGAGCATCATAACCGAAGATCTGAAATGCTTCGCCAGAAAAAGACTCATTCGCACCTTCTGCAATAATTACCTCTTTCGGCGGTTCTGGTGTGCTCATCAAGAAGTCCAGTGCCCCACGCATTGCATCTACATGGGAAGAAGCGAGTTGATTGGTACTGGATAAAAAGTTCGGTTTTAGCAACACCTGTTCACGGACTTTTGGAGTGATCTCTTCTCGTATATTGTTCAATGCTTCATAAACATTAGAACGACGTCTGCCAGTTTTGGCAAGACCAACTTTTGTAACTGTATCAGACATAAAGTTCCCCTTATCTTATAGATGTATGTAGGTTAGCATTCAGATTATTTGCTACTTTCATTTTCAGTTAATAATCGGACGTAAGAACCCATCATGTTTATCTAATAAACCGATAGCCGCATTCTTGTCAATCCCTTTCATCAACATGACGATGGCTACTTTAGCACTACCATCAGATTTCTTTAACGTAGCGAGTGCGGTAGCATCGTCAACAGCGGTAACGGATTGTATAATTCGTATACTACGTTCAACTAATTTTGAATTAGATGCGTTCACATCTACCATCAGATTGTTGTAGACTTTACCTATCCTTATCATTGAAATAGTCGTCAACATGTTGAGTATTAATTTTGTTGCTGTTCCCGCTTTTAATCGGGTTGATCCTGTGATTATTTCTGGTCCTACTATCGGTGTGATGAAATGGTCAATGTATGCGTTAAGTTCTTCTTTCGGTGGGACACAACAGAGGAAAATCGTCTTTGCACCAATTTTGTGTGCTTCCTTTAGTGCCCCTAAAACATACGGCGTTCTTCCACTGCTTGCAATCCCAACGATTACGTCTTGGGGAGTCAGGGCATGTTCCCTTATAGCACGCGCACCGCTTTCAGGTTTGTCCTCTTCTCCCTCAACGGATTTTCGTAAAGCAATATCACCCCCTGCAATAATGCCTTGTACCATCTCTGGTTCAGTACTAAAAGTTGGTGGACATTCAGAGGCGTCCAATACACCGAGCCTTCCACTGGTGCCTGCTCCGATATAAAAGAGCCTTCCTCCCTGAGAAAACGCATCAACGATCATTTCTACTGCAAACGCGATGGCATCCGATTGACCCGCTACGGCTTCTACAGCCTTACTATCTTCCTCATGAAATATGTCAACTATTTCTGCTATTGACTTTAAATCTATGTCTGTTGAGTTTGGATTTCGTTGTTCTGTAATCACTGTTTGAAATATATATTATGGTGGATTATGGAATCATTTATACACAATCAATACTACCCAGGCCGGTAGGTGCGATATCCTTATCGCACCGGGACCTACGCGAAGACCTACTATGAAACTGTTTAGGGCAAATCTGGTGCGATAAGGATATCGCACCTACCGGGGAATGGAAATGTGTAATTATTTTCATATTTCACCATAAATCAGTCCTTGAACTATAAGATGAACTACTGAAGTGTCATTGCCAACAATACCGCACCGGAAACAGGTTTGAATCTTGGAAAAGTCACAGTCGCCCCCTTGACGTTTCTCTCAATGGATTCACTGAGTTTAGCTGCCATTATAGGTTGATGTATCAGATTGCCACCACTCAATAGAATATCATAAGCGTCTGTAAAATCCAATTCCATGACAACTGTTTCTATTGCAAGAAGAAG
>VXOP01000370.1 GCA_009839975.1 Candidatus Poribacteria bacterium | reverse complement strand
ACTATGTAGTGATCATGTATCATTCTATCCACGATGTTTATCTCATCTGTGATCATAACGCAGCTAATCCCTGCCAAAATCAGGAAAACAGTAATTAAAATAATAACGAGTTTATACTTTTTCATAATATATTCCTTTTGTTAGTTTGTGTACCTTATTATGAACTCAGATAAGTCCGGTTCGGTTGCGAAACCGAATCTACCCAACCATTAAATTGACACCTGTGAGTAATTTCAGCGAGATCAGACTTCTGCGCATAAAAAGACGATGAATGCTCCTGAAAAAAATACCACAAGAAGTAGCACGAGTAAAAGCAGATCCAAAGTTGCAGTGTTGAAAGTATCCTTAATACGTAACTACAAATGACTCTGTTAAAAGTTGCATCTATCCGCGCTAAGCGTTTAAAAATCACCACGATTTATCAATCTTCCCGCCAAGACCCCATGCTTTAGTTTGCGGGATGTAGGCGGGCATTACGTTTGAAAGTTAAAAAAGATTTGACTTTCGTCTAAAAATGTAGTATAATTATAATATCGTGTTGGCAAGCATTCTTAGCGTTGCCACTTGGCAATGTGCTTGCCTCCCACTAAGAAGGGGATAAACACACGATACACGATATACCATGAAAACGTATAAATATCCGCTTTATGATCAGTCTAATACAATCCGTATCGGCAACTTGCTTGATGATATGTGGCAAGTGCATGTGTATTTCCATGAGTGGCAACGTCAAAGGTATAAAGACGGGCTGCCTTATGCGAACTATAATGACATGGATTCCCACTTTAGGGAACTCAAGAAAACAACGCATCCGCATTGGAAGATGCTGCCGAGTCAAGCTGTTCAACAAGAACTTATACGTATTGATAGGGCTTATGATCGTTTTTTCAAGAAACTTGGTGGCAGACCGCATATTAAGTCGAGGCGTAAGTTCAAGTCTATTACGTATCCGGGTTCTGCTGGCTGGTCTTTGCATAACAACCGTATCACGTTGACTTTTCGTAAATGGAATCCAAAGACGCGTAAATGGCATTTTGATAGGATACCTTATACTTTTCACAAGCACCGTCAATGGCACGGAACGATTAGTACTATCACGATTAAGCGTGATAGTTGTGGACGATATTGGGTTTGCATAACAACGGACTACATAGATGTTAGACCGCTGCCGACAACAGGTAAAAGCGTTGGGGCAGACTTTGGCATGAAAGACGCTTACTTGACACTTAGCACGGGTGAGAAGATACAACACCCACAACCCTTGAAGCAATCCTTGAACAAACTTCGGTCTCTCACGAAATCTTTGAGTCGTAAAGTCAAAGGTTCTAACGGTTGGTGGTGGTGTGTGCGACAAATTGCACGTCTTTATCGAAAAATCAGCAACCAACGCAAAGACTTTCATTGGCAACTTGCAAGTAAACTCTGTAAAAAGTTTGATACGATTGTCCTTGAAACACTGAATCTTGATGGCATGAAACGGTTGTGGGGACGTAAAGTCTCCGATCTTGGATTCTACCAGTTTGTTGAGATATTACGGTATAAGTGTCAAAAACATAAGCGTCTTTTGAAAGAGATTGATCAATGGACTGCTACGACAAAACCTTGTAGCGACTGTGGTTTTCATAATGAAAACCTAACATTGAACGATCGGCAGTGGACTTGTCCTGAGTGTGGCTCACACCATGACCGAGACATCAACGCTGCGATCAACATATTGCGGGCAGGGATAGCCGTCCCTTGACGATACGCCTTGTGTTCATTCAATTCACTTTGAGAACACGAGGGAAACGCCCGTTGGTGGAGACGGATTAAGACGGTGGACTCTTTGAGAAAACCGCACTGTCTATGAAACCGAAGCCCCAACCTTTAGGTTGTGGGTGCTATCACTACAATTTACTGCGTCAGATATCGGAACGGAAGAATTTCAGAAATGCCACAGTTGTCAAAACAACTGCTAAAAAACAGAGCAGTAGTAAGTCTGTAACAGAATGCCGAAGAGTTTCTGATAAAGGCCTTTCTCCCATGTCTGGAGGCGAGGCAATTTTCTTTGATTCCGAAGGTTGATTTGATATAGATCGCATTATCGCAGCAAACTGATCGTCTGAAATTCCTCTGAAATACTCCTCCTCAAGTTGTGTATAATAACGTGTGCCCGTTTGAAAATAGGCATTTCTTTTGATCTTACCAGTTTTTGCTAAATTCATGACGAGATAAGTGAGCGAAGATGTCGGTGTGATTCGTGAAAGATTTTCTCCGACTGACTCTTGCCGATTTCTTTCACGCTGATATTCACGGTCTACTTTCTCAACCTGTTCCTGAAATTTCTGTTGATATTCGGTATCAATCGGTTCCCTGATTTCAGCAATCTTTGCCTGATCTTGGTTAAAGTTAATTGAGGTCCCCAAAGTTTCAACGATTTTTTTCATGACTATCGCATCCTTTTCTACATTGAGATTATTCCGTATTGCAGTTTTTTCCATATAGACGCTCTGCACAGCGCGTGTTGGTGCAATGAGCTTTGCGGTTAGAAACCCAACGCGGGGTGTAATTAATACTGCAAGTACCCAGACCGTAAAGGCAACGATGAGTGCAGTCTTGGTATTATCCATATAGGTAGAAATTACTGTGCCTATGGCAAAAAATACACCAATGTAGAGCAATGAAACTAAGGTCAAGCTGAGAACTCGTAGAGAGATGTCAGAATCACCCAAAGGGAACCCTTGCGAGACAAGTAGGAGCAAACCTAAAAGAAACGAAACAAGGAACGGAACAACAAACACAATGTACCCGCCGATCAGTTTACTCCACAAAAACAGATCGCGAGAAAGGGAGTTTGCCAAAGTTATCCGAAGTGTACCTGCTTCTCTTTCGCCTGCAACAGCATCAAAAGTAAACAAGAGCGCAAGTAGACTGAAGACAGTGCTAACGATGAACAGGAAATCAAGGTTTCCCAAAGCAGAGGAGAGTGGGGCATCCGAGACAGAAGTTGACCCTTGTTTTACACCGTTGCGTGTCATCCCAAGATAGCTGGGAAGAGATTCCTCTAAACCTTTCGCGAATACGCTTAAAGGAGTCGGTTTAAGAAAGAGTTTAGAGATTTCCAGGTCCGGGGCGGGTGCATCTGGGGGCTTCTCCTCAGTTTCTGCCTCCGAAAGTTTGACTGATTCCTGATAATTAATCTGGTTTTGGAGATAATTGCGGTAATTAATGTGCAGCGTGAGTGGGACAAGCAGGAGACACATCGCAAGAAGCGCAATGAACCGAACGCTGAGAATGTGATGCATAATCTCTTTTTGGATCAATGTCAATAACATGTTGACTTTCCTTTATTTTTCAAGTGATTAACTTGGCATCCCCATACAATAAGGTTGTTTCAACATGTAACTACAAACGACTCTGTTAAAAGTTGCATCTGTTTCACA
>VXOP01000401.1 GCA_009839975.1 Candidatus Poribacteria bacterium | reverse complement strand
AGAGAGGTATCATCTCATACAGATCGCTTTTCAATCTGATGAGTTTTGCATCCGTAATGCTTCTTGGACGAGGTAAGGTGACATCCACCTCTGCTTTTATTGTAGCGGGTCTTGCTGTTAGAACAAATATCTTATCTGCCATGACGAGTGCCTCCTCTAAATCGTGTGTAATCAATAGGATCGTCTGCTTTTCTTTGTCCCATATATCTAACAGAATTGACTGCATCATGGAGCGTGTCATTGCGTCCAAGGCACCGAAGGGTTCGTCTAATAGTAACGTATCTTTTTTAAATAAGAGCGTACGTATCAAAGCAACGCGTTGTCGCATTCCGCCCGATAGCTGCGTGGGGTACTGCTGTGCAAAACCTTCCAACCCCAGTTGCGTTAGGAGTATCTGTGCTTCCTTTATTGCACCACTCAGAGATTCCTTGTTTATCTCTGAACCGATAAGAACATTCCTTAAAACCGTCCGCCAAGGTAACAGCAGATCTTTCTGCTGCATATATCCGAACAATCCTGTCTTGCTCTGTATCGGTTTCTCATTATAATATATTTCAC
The DNA here is from genome assembly GCA_009839975.1 of Candidatus Poribacteria bacterium. Lineage (GTDB taxonomy): Bacteria > Poribacteria > WGA-4E > WGA-4E > WGA-3G > MSPOR6. Next base: position 2,886 of record VXOP01000401.1, on the reverse strand, counting down.
CAACTTGCGGTGCAACAATCCCAGATATAATATTGAACAGTGTACTCTTACCGCAACCAGATGGACCAATTAATGCAACAAATTGTCCCGCTTCTATTGAGAAGTTGATCTTGTTAAGTACCTGTAATTGAAAACCATTTTGTGCGAAATTGTGTGAGAGATCCTGTACCAATAGTTTAGCCATCTTATTTACCATTATCAGTCGCGTGCTGCACGTTGACGAAAAAAACGAACTAAAGGCAAAACATAAGATTCATCTGTCCGGATATTAACAGAGTCTACTTGACTCGATCTAAAGACTTGTTGCAGTTCTAAGGCTGCTTTCTGATTTAGTTCTGCATATAATTCTCTTGCTTGTGCTGAACGCGTATCTACCACGATGCGTTTTCCTGTTTCAGCATCTTGCAACTCTACTAAACCCACATTAGGCATTTCCACTTCCCTTCTGTCTTGTAACGTGATAGCAATAAGTGAATGCCGTTTGCTCGTAATCCGTAACTGTTTCTGATAGTCTGTATCCTTAAAATCCGATAATAGAAAGATAACGCTATGAGGTTTTAAAACACGGTCTGCAAATGCCAATGATTCGCTAATATTCGTTCCGTGCTGTTCTGGTTGGAAACGGAGTATGTCCCGAACGACCCGTAAGACATGGCGTTTCCCTTTCCCTGGTGCGACATAGTGTTCAACTGAATTTGTAAAGCAGATGAGTCCTACTTTGTCGTTGTTTTTTATGGCTGAGAATGCCAGCAGTGCAGCAATTTCCGCTGCAACCTCCGCTTTCGTCTCGGAAATACTACCTAAAGTTGTTGATGCGCTCATGTCAACAATCAACATCATCACCAATTCGCGTTCCTCAACGTATTTCTTAATGTATGCATGTCCCATACGTGCGGTTACATTCCAGTCAATCGTTCTGATTTCGTCCCCTGGTTGGTATTCTCTAACTTCATCAAATGTGATGCCTTGACCTTTGAAAACACTCCCATACTCCCCCGCGAAAATAGTGTTTACCAACCTATTTGAGAATATGTCAATTCGTTGGATCTTCTTGAGTATCTCTTTTTCATCCATACGATTCACGCCTTGAACAGACAGAAAGGGATAGACAGTCTTAGGGTATTACCGTTTTACACAACGAAATCCTTCATTTGGATTCGTATCTGTTGGTGCTCTTTTGCTGCGATTCGTCACACGCGAGCTGTGTTTACTATTGAGCCATGAACCACCCCGCAAAGCACGGTCGGATTTCATTTTGATGAAATCCTTTACGGCTTCTTGTATGTTGATACTACCTGCGACTGGGTTCTGCTTCGGAGAATTTTCATAGTAATATGCAATGTAACTATCAAGACACCATTCTCTTACGTTTCCTGCCATATCATATAGACCGTATCCGTTCTCAGGATACGTTCCGACAGGTGTTAATTCTTTGTTGGTAGCGTCGTAGTAGTTAGCCTTAGTCGGATCAATTTCATCACCCCAAGGATATATTTTACCGAGCAATCCGCCACGAGCAGCTTTCTCCCATTCAGCCTCTGTAGGCAGTCTTTTTTCAGTCCACTGGGCATAAGCCATCGCTGCATACCAACTGACATAAACGACAGGATGGTTGTCTTTCCCGATTGGATAGTCGTTCCCATTCCAATGTGCTAAATAGTAACCATCATGATACTCACGTGGGATCTGTTCCTTTCCCCACTTTGGGTTTGCATCAACAAACTGTTTATATTCTGCATTCGTAACCTCGTGTTTGTCTATATAAAATGCGTCAAGATAGACAGTGTGTATAGGTTTTTCGTCTGTATTTCCTATTTCGCTACCCATCTGAAATTCACCTGCATTAATATAGACCATTTTGGAATCGGAGGAATCCAGTTTAAAATCAAAAGGTATCTGAACAGTAACTTTGATCGGTTTTCCATTCTTGATTGCCGGGTGAAATGTAGATTGTTTAAGTGCTTCTATTGCTGCTGCTTCCAACCCGAAACCGAGTGTTGTCAGTGCTACTATGTTTTTAGGGATTCCATTTATATCAATAGACGCCTGAAGCTTAACCGTGCCTTCTTTTTCTAACCTTTTTGCTTGTTGAGGATATACCGGTTTTACTAAGTTCTTTATCCGTGGCGGTGTAACTTCTGATTTTTGGTTGGGTGGTAATTGACCAGGCGTCTGGTCTGAATTTAAGACGGTTGAAGAAAGAAGTAGGAAATAGATTAATGTGGTGAGGGTTATGGTGGTTTTCATATTCTATTTTCACCACGGAAGTCTACAAGCCAGATGATAGGCGCGTACTGTAAATGAAGTTTAATAAGTATTTCGGTAATTCAGACCATAAAACCATCGTAGGGGCGGGGTTCTCCCGCCCGTATATTACCGAATTTAATAGAACTGTTTTCATAGAAGCACACGCCTATTCTGTCATGAAGTGCGGTTACGAAAGGGAGTTCGCCAGGTGTTTACGCTTCTTCCTCTTCAGTTTTTGATGCAGCGATGACTTTCTGAGCAACATCATCAGGTACAATTTCATACCTCTCAAATTCCATTGTGAACTTACCGCGTGCACTTGTCATGGACTTGAGATCAATAGAATAACGGAGCATCTCTGAAAGTGGTACCATAGCAGAGATTTCTTGACGTTTTCCTACCTGTTCAACACCCATTACCTGTCCACGTCTGCCGTTCAGGTCACCGATGATATTCCCCATAAACTGGTCCGGAACAGAAATTGTAACGTTCATAATCGGTTCCAGCAGACAAGGATCCGCTTGTTGAACACCTGTTGCAAATGCCATTGAGCCAGCGATCTGGAACGCCATATCTGAAGAGTCGACTTGGTGGAATTTTCCATCGTGTAGATCAATCTGGAAGACAAATAATTAATAA
>VXOP01000338.1 GCA_009839975.1 Candidatus Poribacteria bacterium | reverse complement strand
ATTTTATTCCTGTTTGCTTCCATCTTTGGAATTGATCCTCACACACATCGTCAAAACGACCAACTACCTGTTGATTTGCAGATTCTCTATCTTGAAAAATACCCAAAGGACTAAATGGAATATTCCATTGCGTCACCTGTTGTATTTTGATTGTTGCATCTCTGATTCTATCATTATTAGATAGTGCATATACAAATATAGGTTCAGGCAATCCATTAATTCTACAATCAACTGTGTATCTTTTGCTGGAATCATACTCTTCATCATACCAGTCAAATTCCCTACGGTTTTCTGGGATAATTCCTTCAAGAAGCAATTGGAAATCATCCATAAACGTAGGTTGGACATATTCCTTTGACAAGCACAACACATCCCCCATTTTTATCAGGGCTTGGGCAAAAGCGTATAACGCATCACCAAAGCGCGCATCTTTGACTTCAAGAATTAATTCTCCAAAACGGTCTTCAACTTTAAATGTAGACAGAGCATTTGAAATAATTCTCTCGCGTGTGCCGCTAAATAATTTCCTCTCATCAATATCGTAGGTAAGGTGCATATAGGTATGTCCTCCATCTGAGAGCAACCAACGGTCTTGTTCTCTCTTAAGAACAATGGCTATGTGATCACCGTCGTCAAACCGGAAAGGAGTAAACACGCGATAACGGTCTCTGCCATCAGGTATAACCCTAATCTTTTCTGAGACTTTTTCAATAAAATCTTGTTCAATGGATTTAATTTTCATTGTTTACACCTCTGTCTATATTCCTAACTGCATCGCGTATTTTCTGAATCGCGGATTATCACAGATTTCACCGATTGCGCGGATTTTGCCTCTGATTTTTCAAATTGTCCTTCCCAGAATTACAGATTATGTGTATACGCGTTAGAAAACGAAAACCCCAACACTTACCAAAACCGTCAATCCTATAAGGCCCTCAAAATCCGCGTTAATCCGTGTTATCCGTGCAAATCCGCGATTCAGACAACCGCACCTTACCCGTAAGCAGCTGCTGCATCATCCCTTGTTTGATGGCGATAGTTTTATCTCTGTGTTGTTCCAATGCGATGATCTCCGCATCCATATCGGAGAGAACAGCGGCGATGGCGCGTTGTTCACCAATATCGTCTGGCACGTTAATCTCAATCTTAAACATTTCAAACTTGTTGAGTTTCGCTCGTGTTCCACCAGATAGATAAGGCATTATATTCTTGTGCACTAAAGAATAATACAAAAATCCTTGATCATAGTCGGGTTTTGCCTTAAGCACATGTGCGTGGTTGTTGACCCAAATTTTTCCGCTCATCCGATAGGCAATTGGACGAGTGAGAAATTCATCAAAATATCCACCATCTTCAGCTATTAGAATTACGTCATCGTCAAGAACATAGTCGTTCACATAGTCAAGCACACCGTTTGCACCACAATATGGATAAGGTCCTTGCATGTTAGCACGTTGTGTTTCATTCAAAGGTATACGAACATTATCCAAGCAATCAGCAACCTCTCCCAACTTCATTGTCTCCCACTCCCCACTAAATCCTGGCAGGCGTGTTTTACCCGTAAGCAGTGATTCTCCAGTGAATTTATTATGTCCAATTGCATCTATCTTTTTCAGGTGTTCTCTAACTCTAGTGCTGTACACTGCTACCTTGCGTTCAAGTTCTGGCAACGGTTGTACATAACGTTCCTCTAATTCCTTGACCCGTTCAGTGAGTTTTTGCGTCAACCGCTGCACCTCATCCGTAACTGCGGTTTGGATTGTGGCAAACCATTTATCGTCTATCACGAGTTGCTTGATTTCTACCTTGGTGAGTGTTCCGTAACGCGCCAATACCTGTTCGTCCAGTGCAAGTTGTGCGTCCTTCACTGTCTTGTCCGCTTTAGCTTTTGCATCAATGAGCGATAGGCATTGTTCAAGTGCTTCCTGTTCCTCATCGTTATCTTGCGTCTCGTTGCGTGTCATCAGATTGGGTGTGAGTTCTTTAATCCGTGCGTTCACACTAGTTTTTGTGACGTTACCACTGTCGTTGACGACCTCTGAGAGCAATCCCTCTTCACCAGTGTGTTCCTCAATATATTCCGCAAGTGCCATGTCAGCACTCTCCAGTACAGTTTGTAATGCGTCAATTTCTGTCTGTTCATCGGCAAAGTAGCGTGCAACAATCAATGACGGTGGAATCAGATCCATCTTATATTTCTTTTTCTTGATGGTGAGATCAGGGGTTTCCTTAAGGTTCTTCTCTTGGATAATATCGCGCGGTTGCGATGCCTTCACCCATCCATCTGTTGTGATGAGATACACATCGTCCTGCATCACGTCTTCCCAATAGTCCATCAGTTTTTGGTAGACATCATAAGGGTCAAGCAGTGGCACGTCATCAAACTGTGTCAGTAGGTTTTCCGAGAGTGCGTCAATAATATCTCTCGGTTTGGTACTGTCATCAATACCGTTCAGTAGCGGTGCATGTGTATTTTGCCATCTCTCATAGACAGCAGTAATACGTTGTTGATAATCCGTAAACTCGTTATGTGAAAGGATTAGTTGTTTTACCTGCTGTGCGTCTACCTGTGGGTCGCTATAACCGGGTCTGCCGTTTGCCGCAAACAACTCTTGTCGGAGTGTAGGAAACTGATCCCAATACGGCTTAAGCGCGTCAATGTCGGTGTCGGGGATGCCACCGTTCAGGTGTGCGTCGAGATCGTGAAGGTCTTCAGGTTCGCTGTTGTCAATGTAACGCGGGATATTGAGGTTATAGTCGTTGGCAGTGTCCGAAATTTCGTAAGTTGGCACCATGCGGGAATAACCGTCTATTTCGGTCTGATTGTTGAAGACGGACACGATTCTATGGATGTCTTGCGCGCGCAGGCGGTTCTTATTGCCATCCTTAAGGAACCCCTTACTTGCGTCTATCATAAAGATTCCTGTGCGGTGTTTAACGTTCTCCTTGTCAATCACGAGAATACAAGCTGGGATACCAGTGCCGTAAAACAGATTAGCAGGTAATCCGATGATACCTTTGATATATCCGTGTTCAATGAGTTTTCTACGGATGTCTGCTTCCTTGTTGCCTCGGAACAACACACCGTGTGGCAGAATGATTGCTCCCTTACCTGTGCTTTTGAGCGATGCAATGAAGTGTAGCAGGAACGCATAATCACCATTTTTGGCAGGCGGGATGCCGTGTTCAAACCGATTATATTCGTCCTCATCCGGTTTAAATCCTGTCATCCATGCTTTATCAGAAAAAGGAGGATTGGCTACGGCAAAGTCAAAACGTTTGAGTCTGTTATCATCACCTTTAAAATAAGGGGCAGAGAGTGTGTTATCGTGCCATATCTCTGCTGTTGGATTATCGTGCAGAATCATGTTCATCCGCGCAAGCGCGTAAGTTGCATTGTCCTTCTCCTGTCCATAGACGGTAAGTCCACGCGGTGCTTCATCCACTG
>VXOP01000163.1 GCA_009839975.1 Candidatus Poribacteria bacterium | reverse complement strand
CAGAGCCGCCGGCTCATAACCGGCTGGTCCTAGGTTCGAGTCCTAGTGGGCCCATCTTCCCTTCTTGGGGCGTTAGCTCAGGGGTACGAGCACTACCTTCACACGGTAGAAGTCACTGGTTCAAATCCAGTACGCCCCATTGTTTAGCACGATGTCCTACCAATCTCACACGAATCTCTGATTATTGTAAAACCGAAAATAGTACGTTGTGGACGGCACACGGCGTGTGCCTACTACTTTTAAGAACATATTATGAGATTGCATTCTTACGCACACCCCTCAATTACTTTGTGCATCGTTAGTCTTCAAATCTTCATAAGGTTTCCCATCAATATCGGTAACCCGCAGGTAGAATCCCCATGACATTTCTTCATTACAAACTTTGACGAGGATGGTATTTTCACCTGCCTTGAGCGTTACGGGAATGGTATTTTTGTCAAGTATTGCTGTTTGAGCATTAGGATTAGCAAATACTTCTGTGCCGTTTAGCCATATTTTTGATTGGTCATCACTGCAAAATCGTAAAAGAACTTCCCGTTCATCAGGAGAGGTTATAGTTGTCCAGGCATAGGCGACACACCAGTCGATATCCTCTCCGAAATCTATGAACCCGTCAAAAGCATCGTCCGTAAACTTTTTCCAACTTATCTGTTCGTCTACGCCATCATATTTTGCGGTCAGGTCAATCTGTGTTGTGTTTTCGGGTATGTACTCAGTGTTATATCCGATGCCCGCGGTGTTATCATAGGGACCAAGAACCAACCAAGTGTTTTCATGGAGCATACCGGTTTGTCGCATGAGTTCCATTGCTTTCTCCGGCATGTTGTTTTTACTATAGTATTCAGCTAAACCGAGGTTGACATTAACGTGGAAGGTTGGTTTGGGTGGCAGTGTGTTCAACAGATCATCAGCATTATTGAATTTTAGATCTTTGAACGGATTACCATGCATGTCCGTAAGCCGCATAAAAAAGCATGTATGTAATGTTGCATTGCAGACTTTGATAAGAATGGTGTTTTCTCCTTGCTTCAGGGTAACAGGTACGGTATAACGATCAACTCTTGCACCACCCATTCTATCGTGGCGAAATACCTCAATACCGTTTAGCCAGATTATTCCCTGGTCATCACTGTCAAAACGGATTGTTATTTCGCGTTCATCAGGTGAAGAGACAATTGTCCAAGCATAAGCAGCGGTCCAGTCTATGTCACTACCGAGCCAAATCATTCCATTTCTTTTCCCATCATCCGGTTTTCTCCAACGAATGAGTTTATCTTTTCCATAATACTGTGCTGCTGTGTCAATCTGTGTGGTTTCCTCTGGGATGTAAGCTGTAAATAAGCCGATAGTATCCTTATTATCGAATGGACCTAAGGTTATCCAAGAAGTTTCTGGCACAAAACCTGTTTTTAGAAGATAGTTTTCAACGTATGCAGGTGTTTCATTTTCTGCATAAAAATCAGCAATAATATGATAGATAATTGCATGAGCATTCGATCTTTCCGCTGGCATAGAATCTATCAGCGTATTGAGCATCTGTATGTATCGTTCTTTATCGTTAGCAATCTTGATAGCTTCAGCGATATCCTCCCAAAGCATATCTATATATTGCTCGTCATAATGCTCGTCGAACATAAGACTTAATGCATGTTTGAAATGATTTAGTGCTTCATCATAAAGTCCATTAGCGACACATGCCCGTCCAAGTGTTAGGAAATAATCATCGGCATAATAGGTGTTTTTATAGAATGCCCGTTTCGCATAAAATAGTGCTGTTTCTGGGTATAGTGCTTTATCCAGAAGTTTCTCTGCAAAATTGCGATAATAGGATGCGCTTTGTGCAATATTGAGTTCCTTCTGCCGAATTTGCAGCCATTTGTCGTAGGCAAGTTCCGCTTTTTCCGAATTGCCTACTTTTTTGTAGAGATCCCCTAACAGTTCGTGCAAGACAGCACTTTTATCCATTCTTGGTTTGAACTCTTCAAGGATAGCAATCTGCGTGTTTTCTTGACCGTCAGCAGTGTAAAGTCGAATAATTGCACGGACTGCAGCATCATAATCACTCTGTGTGAGTGATGCGTCTAATGCGTGGCGATACATCGCTTCGGCTTGGGAAGTCTGTGCGACTTTTAGATAGGTTTGTGCCAATAGGTCGTAGAGTTGGTATGAATTCCGTTCCAGTTCTATGGCTTTTCTGTATGCATTTATTGATTTTGCTGATAGTTTTGTGTTTAGTTCTTCAGTCCCAGTGCCTGTTTCACGGTTCTCTTGCGGTAGATTCTGATAGAGGGTTCCAAGTTTTGTGTGCCATTGTGGGTTTCCGGGTTCAAGTTCGGCGAGTCTTTCATATTGTGTAATCGCTTCTTTAGTTTTCTCAATTGCTTCGTAACTTTGTGCCAGTTTCAGGATGTGTTCAGGATCGTTGGGATTTTCTGTAACCTGTTTCAGTTGTTCCGGTATCCATCTTTCATAGAGTTTTCCGGCTTTCGCAGCTTCTTTCATCCCAGTTTCTGCTCTGTGTCGACTGCTGCTGTCAACATTTGCCATCTTTTGATATGTCTTAAAAGCGTCTTCATAACGTTTTGCGCCGAGGTAGCTCTTGGCGAGAATCTCATACAGATACCTCAGACCCCAACCGTCTCCTGAAGTCTCTGCTTCAGAAACAGACTTTTCAGCGAGTTTAATAGTTGAATCGAACATTTCATTCTCAAAACATATAGTGGCAAGTGCGCCGATTAGTGACATATCATCTCTACGGTTGATAGATGCCAGCGCAGTGTCGGCTTCGTCTAATACCGCATTGACCTTATTAGGTTGGTTGCTTTTATGGAATGCAGCCGCCGCGTGATAGAAGCTGCGAATATTCCATTGTCTTATCGGTTTAATGTTGCTAAGGGTGTGATATGTTTCGGCAGCTTTCTGATAATCACTTATCTCCCAATAGATTTCTGCGAGTAACTCAAGGATAGCAGGATTGGCAGCATCCTCCTCAAGTTTTCGTTCGAAATGGGTTCTCAATTCCTCAAGTTGTCCTCGATCTTTATAGAAATCTATTAAGGTTTCACGTGTGTCATCACCACCAAATGTTATTGAAATACCTACTGAACTGAAAGTCGTATAGATGACTTCTGGTGGGTTCTGTTTTGACGCTTCATTTTCGTAGAATGCTAAAACCAAGTCTTCTCTATCCTGTTTTAGGTATATATTGAGTAATTGATAAGACATTTCACTTCGTTCATAATGGTCAAAAGAACTATCTGCGATATCTATGGCTTTTTTTAGATGTGTAACGGCTTTATCCAAATTCTGCTTTTTGTAAAAGTATTGTGCAAGTTGTTTTTGTATCTCGAATGTGTGTTTGCCTTCTGCTTCAATTTTCTGTAGCATCTCTTCTAAATTTCCCTGATACCGATACAGGTTGAGCAGTTGGCGTTCAATCGGTCGTTGCTCCCATTC
>VXOP01000310.1 GCA_009839975.1 Candidatus Poribacteria bacterium | reverse complement strand
GATCTACACGATAATGCGATCACAGATGTGTATCATTTAAAGAACCTGACAAATCTCGAAATCCTTGATCTGAGGGAGAACCATATTTTCGATTTTACACCGATTGCTGGCATAATAGAAAATTTGATAGAATATGATTCCGATACTCAGACAGAACCCCCTCCGGATCTGAAACCGGTACCTCGCTACAACAAACCGGATGTCAACCGAGACAATGTTGTAGATGTAACAGACCTTGTCTTAATTGCCGCCAACTTTGATGATCCCGATTTTAATGCGATAGAACAGATGAACATCTATCCAGATGTCAATGGAGATGGAGAAATCAACATTATAGACTTGCTCATTGTTGCATCAGAGATAGGTCCTGGAAATGCTGCTCCTACATTCAAGAAGGGTTCAGTTGAATTCTATTACTTGACATCTGAGAATCTTACACAATGGATACGACTTGCTAAACAGTTAAATATAGAGGATACCAACTTGAAAAACGGTATTGTTGTTTTAGAACACCTTCTGACGTTACTAAGTTCAGACGATACGTTGCCGAAAGTAACGACGCTGTTACCAAACTATCCGAATCCATTTAACCCTGAGACGTGGATCCCCTTTCACTTAGCAACCCCAGCTAAGGTTTCAATCTTCATATATTCTGTTAATGGAACACTGATACGTAAGTTATCACTCGGTTTCTTGCCAGCGGGTATATATATTGATAAAACACGTGCAGCCTATTGGAATGGTGAGGATGAGTTGGGAGAATCTGTCTCAAGTGGTATTTATTTTTTTACTTTCAAAGCGAAAGATTATATTTCTACTCGCAAAGTGGTTATCACGAAGTAAATTAAGTCTTATACAAAACTTCTGGAGTGTTAATCTTGAATTTACTTTCATCAATCACACTTACATCTGTATGCTACAACAGACTACAGCGAGCGTTCTTACATATTGTAATTTTGTTTCTTACGCTATATATGCTATCCTCTGCCACATATCAAGTTGCACATGCACAACCTGTTAACATTCCTGACCGTGTTCTTCGTGCTGCAATAGAAACTGCCTTGGGGAAATCTTCAGGTGAGGTAATCACAAGAGAAGATATGGCAAATTTATTAATTCTTGATGCTTTTGAAGCTGGTATTTACAATTTACGGGGCCTTGAGTCTGCAGTCAATTTGGCAGAATTGCATCTTGGTCGCAACAATATCTCCAATTTATCTCCTCTCAAAGGATTAATAGAACTTAAAGTGCTTGACCTTCGCCAGAATCATTTTATATCTAATGTGTCTCCGCTCAAAGATTTAAGAAATCTAACTTGGCTCTCCCTTAGAGGCAATAGGATATTAGATATATCACCATTAAGAGATTTGGTAAATCTTACCTATCTCCATGTTGCCTTCAACCGGATTCGAGATGTGACATCATTGAAGACTTTAACCAACTTAACCTTCTTGGACATTGAGTCTAATCAAGTATCAGATTTGTCCCCACTTAGTGTCTTGACGAAACTGACATATCTGGATTTTGATAGTAACCGAGTAACAGATGTGAGCGCACTCAAAGATCTAACCAATATGGAGCATTTAGATGCCTCCGACAATCCGTTCTTAGATATCTCCGCATTAGAGGGAATGATTAAGATGTATTCTCTTGATATTGATACCACCCAGGTCACCGATGTATCCCCGTTAATCTATATGACAGGGATGATAATACTGGATGCTCACGATAACCTGATAACGGATGCCTCTCCACTAAGACATCTGACTGAATTGAGGAAACTGGATATAGACGACAATCAGATTACGGATATCTCTTTTATTGAAGATATACCATATCTTGTTGAATTGGATCTTGATGGTAATAATATATCAGATTTAACACCACTCATGGGATTGAATCATCTGAGAGTATTGGATCTTGATGAAAATAAAGTAACAGAAATATCAATACTGAGTGGCTTGAAGCAATTAACAGTATTAGACCTTCACAACAACCAAATTGTGGATATATCTCCACTCAAAGAACTGACAAATTTGATAGACTTAGATCTGGATGACAACGAAATATCTGATCTGTATCCACTAAAAAATCTGACAAACTTGGAAGTATTGGATCTTGATGGAAATAAAATAACAGATGTATTCCCGCTCAAAGACTTAACACATCTGACAGATCTAGATCTACACGATAATGCGATCACAGATGTATATCCTTTAAAAAACCTGATAAATCTCAAAACTCTTGATCTGAGGGAGAACCATATTTTCGATTTTTCACCGATTGCTGGCATAATAGAAAATCTAATGGAATACGATTCCGATAATCAGACGGAACCCCCTCTGGATCTGAAGCCGGTACCTCGTTACAATAAACCAGATGTCAACCGAGATAATATTGTAGATACAACAGACATGGTCTTAGTTGCTGAGAACTTCAATGTTTCCGATTTTAATGTTATTGCACAGATGAATATCTATCCAGATGTCAATGAAGATGGAGAGATCAACATTATAGACTTGCTCATTGTTGCATCAGAGATAGGTTCTGGGAATGCTGCTCCTACATTCAAGAAGGGGTCTGTTGAATCCTATTACATGACATCTGAAAATCTTACACAATGGATACAACTTGCTAAACAGTTAGATATAGAGGATACCAACTTGAAAAACGGTATTGTTGTTTTAGAACACTTATTGACGTTACTACGTTCAGAGGATACACTGCCGACAGTAACTAAGTTGTTGTCAAACTATCCAAATCCATTTAACCCTGAGACGTGGATCCCCTTTCAATTGGCGGAGCCTGCTAAGGTAACCATTTCTATCTATGCTGCAGATGGGAAACACGTAAAGAGGTTAACCTTGGGACAATTGTCGTCAGGTGTATATTATGACAAATCTCGAGCTGCATATTGGGATGGTAGGAATGGGATTGGCGAAACCGTCACGAGTGGGGTTTATTTTTATGTTCTTACTGCAGATGATTTTAAGTCCACCGGTAAAATGCTTATTCTGAGGTAACATTAAATCTCAAACAAAAAGTTAAGGAGAAAATATGCGAAATTTAGGGTTATTGTTAATTTTCTGTTCATTGTCATCAGCATGGGGGGACATACAATTTGAAGATGTCTCACATCAAGCAGGAATCACACGCATCGGTGAAAGTTGGGGAAATGCTTGGGGTGATTTTGATGGAGATGGGTACCTCGATTTATGGGCAACAAACCATAAGCATAAACCGAGTCTCTACCGTAATAATCGTGATGGAACATTCACAGATATTATTGACGAGGTATGGGATGCATTCCCTTTTGCAGATACACATGGTGTTGCCTGGGCAGATTTTGACAATGACGGTGACCAAGACCTGATAGTTTTATGCGGTGGTGGGGGAGGAGTCAACCCTTCAAATCCAGTGCATGATAATCATTTCTATGTAAACGAAAATGGTAAACTAATTGAACGCGCAGTTGAATTCGGTATTGACATGCCGTTATTGAGAGGTAGAACCCCACTTTGGTTTGATTGGAACAGAGATGGCCTACTCGATTTGATTGTTACTGGGACAACTCGGACGGACCAAACAGGTTCTCTCATTACCTCAACAGTTTTTAAACAGATTGCAGGAGGATTTGAAAATGTTAATTCTCAAGCAGGTTACCACATTAAAGAGAATACATCCTTAGCGCAACTTTCAGATGTTACAGGTGATGGGGTGATGGAACTCTTCGTAGGTCACAATCCATATCCTTTATATATATATGATGCCTCTACTCCTACGTTAAATGAATTATCCACCCTTAATTTCCCTAAGATTTATAATGTCCTTGACGCCACTTTTGCCGATTTCAATGGCGATCTACTTCCTGATGGTTTTTTGGTACGTGGTGTTAATCGTCCCTTTATTGACACTTCTAAAGCAGAAACGATACGACCATCAAATGAATCACAGTCTCCAGAATCTTTTCCTTATAACATCAGAGTTTATGTGATAGTTAACAAGGGTGAGAAAGGGTTAAGTTTTAAGACCGATGGTATAGTTAAGTTTGAGATTCATTCGGATTGGGCATCTCAACTCAGACATTTGGTAATTGGGAAAGATGCTCACAATGTATATGCGTTTGATGGGGAATATACTCCAATAGATCGGCAGCGAAATGTATCTTCCTTCACTGCCTTGCTTGATCCTTCTGATCCGAGAGTAATAGGATTGGCAGATCGTCCGGAAAAGGAGAATTGGAGAACTTATGTAGGATATGACCCTGATGTAAACAGATGGACAGTGATATACAACACAATACCCCCTCTTGATACAATTTGGACAGGTTTTGAAGCACTCATATCCTCAAAAAATCCCATAATAGAAGTAAAGTCTATTAATTTCTCAATTTACGATATCTCTTACGACCCGAATGCCATTCTTTGTATTACAGAACCTTTTAACAATTTTCAGATGATACAATTTCCGGATGCAGTTAGTGCACGTTCAGTTGCAGCAGGAGATTTTGACAATGATATGGATATAGATCTATATATTGTGTGTTCAAGCAGTGCGGGGAATCTACCTAACCAACTCTATGAAAATCAGGGTAACGGGTCTTTCATTCAAGTACCCGGGGCAGGTGGGGCTGAAGCAAATACAGCGGGAAGAGGAATGAGTGTTACCATGGGAGATTACGATTTGGATGGATACCTTGACCTTTTTGTTACCAATGGCAGAGGAGTTTATCCATTTAACAATGGTCCCGATCAGCTTTATCGAAATGTGGGAAGCGGAAACAATTGGATTCAGATTGATTTAGAAGGAACTAAATCAAACAAGGATGGTATTGGGGCCAGGATTCTAGCTACAACACCTGATGGTAAATCGCAACTCCGCGAACGTAATGGGGGCATTCATTGGGCACAACAAGATCAAAAACGTATTCATTTTGGTCTTGCACAGAATGAGAAGGTGAGTGAATTAATCATCTTTTGGCCAAGCGGTATTTTACAGAAACTCAACGATATTCCAGTGAACCAAGTATTGCATGTCGTTGAAAAAGGCGATACAGAAATACCTTCTGCTGATGTTAATTTAGATGGAAAAGTAGATATACTCGATCTACTTACTATCGTTGCACATTTTGATACAAGACTACTTTGGAAATCTCAGTATGATATTAACAGAGATGGGAAAGTGGACTTGGAAGATGTTGTTTCTGTGATTAAGTGGATTGAAGAACAACAAGCTAATGCAGCACCATCCGTAAACAACAATACAAGCACGTTGTCCAAAATCAGTTCGTCCCTCTCTGCAGTTGAAATAGCGTTCCTCTATTCATTCTACGAGAAAATTGAAGAATTAACAAGTAATAATACACATAAGACATTAGTAAAAAGATTTATAGAGAACCTGTTAATGCCTGCAGATGGTCCTATGTTAACAAAACTATTGCCAAACTATCCAAATCCATTTAATCCAGAAACATGGATTCCTTATCAACTTTCGGAAGATACAGAAATCACAATACGGATATATAATACTGCTGGTAAAGTGATAAGAACGGTTTTTGCGGGGTATCAAGAGTCAGGTTATTATCTCACTCGGGAGCGAGCTGCGCATTGGGATGGGGAAAATGATGTGGGTGAGACTGTGGCAAACGGTGTCTATATTTATGAACTCACAACACCGACTTTTCAAAAGAGCAGAAAAATGGTTATCCTCAAATAAGACGATTGATTTATTGAACGACAGAAGTTACGCTAAAATACATTCACAGATAATACGCTGTTAACAAAATAGGTATTCTAATGCAAATCCTAATCCTTGACATAGGTTGTTCATTTACAAAATGTTATCTGTTTAAAGATACATTAGAGATTGTTGACGAGTTTAAAGTGACGACCGATATATCTTCGCCTGAGACGCTTGAGGCCTGTGTGAGAGAGGTTTTATCTAAATTTGACAAGCACACATACCAAGCGATCTTTCCACTTAGTTTTGGAGAAGGTGTTATATATAACAATATCATCTACGAACCGACACACAACCGAGAGTCATTGATAGATAACAAGTACGAACAAACAGGTACCCCCACAGATATCAAGCGAGACATCGGTTCAGCCTTTCAGTCACTTCTTACTTTTCCTTCTTATTCCGATGGACCAGCATTACCCGTGTCAACCTATATAGCATCACGACTGGCCGGAGTTAGAATAAATACATGGGAGTTGACCCACGCGGGGAATAGCGGTATGTTGAACATTTCTCAGCGACAATGGTTTGTTGAATTACTTAAAAAACATAAATGTCAACCTTTACCGTTTTCAACAGAATTTATAAGTCCTGCTATTATTGTTGGAAAAACAGAAAAAGGAGTTTCTATTTTTGCTGGCGGACACGATCACAGCTGTATCTCTGTATTTGATCCCAAACCGATTATTATTGCAGGAACCTGGGTGGTTATTAGTTTTCCAGAGATAGTATTTTTACCAAGACAGGAAGAGAAAGTTGCAGGTATTAGATGGGCTATTACCGCAAATGGAGGTTTTCACAAACAGGTTGTAAAAAAAGTCTCCAATCCAATTACACTTTCCGATATGGATTATATTGTCTCAATCTACAAACGAATGCGAGTTCCCGAAAAATCTGAAGTCTATGTTATTGGAGGGTATGGCGAGAAACTTGCTCCAGAGCTTGATAAATTGGATAGTCCATATCACTTTGTGGCACCTCCAGAATCGGAAGTATACCAGCACAGACAGACAGCAAAATATGCATTTAGAGCATTGGAGTTACAGACGTGAAAACCGTATTGGTTACCGGTTGTTTTGATCTATTTCATTATGGCCATCTCAAGTTTCTGGAGGCATCAGCTGCTTGTGGTGATCGGTTGATAGTTGGTGTGGCTGAAGATGAAACTGTGCGTCGTGTTAAAGGAGAAAACAGACCTATCTATCCGCTTGAACATCGCATCGCACTCTTAAAGGCATGTAGACATGTGGATGAGGTACAGGTATTCTCTTTGGAGTCGCAACTGGATTTAGTTGACCAAGTCTCTCCTGATGTATGTGTTGAAGGAGCTGATGGTAACGCAAGACTCAGAGAGATTCTTGAGGAATTAGGTGTTAATACGCCAGTTCAAACAGTATATACGGATTATATCCATACGACTGATATCGTCAAAAAAATTCTCAATGGGTAATAGAGCATTTGAATCAGACTTGCGAGGAAGACTCACCTAAGAAGTTAGGAAAATTTGCAGAAATATTGAGACATAAACCTACACCTTGGGTAATGTTAATTACTTTTGCAGGGATGGGATTGAGTCTCATTTTTCATATCTTAATTCCTTGGCAACTTGATGTCAGTGAATCTGCGGATGCACTTATTGCAGCATTAAAGGTTGTTCTAATAGTTGACATCGTTTTCCGTGAAGGAGCAAAATTCAGTCTTGTTCCTCTCTTTATCAGCGAAGAAAAAACGAGAGATAAAGTTGATTTTCAACGTTTTACAAGCGGCATCATCAACTTTTCACTCTGTGTGGGAGTAGTCTTGATGGTGCTCCTTACGACGTTGTCAACGTTGATAGCAGAATTATTACTCTCAAGTAGAACTGGTGTGACTCAGACAGAAATGGCAACGTTATTACGATTGAGTGCACCGTTAGTAATCTTCGGATCTGGGAGTACAATACTCGGTGCTTTTCTAAATAGTCAGAAACATTTCAAAACGGTTGCATTCCGAAATATGCTTCCCCCTTTGTTGGCAATCATAGTGCTTCTTTATTGGACAAATACAGAACAGTTAGTGTATTCTGTTTCTATTGCTTATGCAGGGGGATTTTTCATATACTTTGTATGGCTGTGTTTTGGCATGTATCGTGCTGGGTACAGATATAGGTTTTCTTGGATTTCTTTTGAGGCACTCCGTTCTCTCAAGGATGCAATTTCTCTCCCGACAATAGGTTTTGCAATCCGACAGTTGACTGCCAGGATCATAGTTGAAGTTCTATTGCTTGGAAGACTGGGAAAAGGTGCCATTACATTATATAACAGTGCTTTTCGTATTTTTTCTGCGATCCAGACTCTGATAGGGATTAGTATAGCAACTACTGGGTTGCCAGAAATGACAACTGACAGCATTGAGAAAGACATCAAGAAACTGAAGGAATCCCTCTTACGCAATCTACGGTGGGTGATATATATTGCTATTCCACTATCTATCATACTCCTGTTTAGTGCATCAAGAATTGCACAGTTTCTATTTAGTGGTGAGAAATTCAATCCGCAGGCTGTAGCGCAAATTGGAAAGCTTCTAATGTGTTTGAGTTTTGGAATAGTCTTTTCTTGTATGATACCCGTACTAAATGCAGGTCTCTATGCACAGAAAGCGTACGGATTGGTCTTCAGAAATATGGTGACGATGGCTGTTCTAAACTTCGTTATTGCTTTAGTGCTTTTGTCTGTATGGGGACTCAATGGGATAGCATTAACGATCTCTATTACTGCTTTCCTTGCTGTAGGTAATCTGGTCTTTCTTCTTTGGAAAACAGGTGTTTTTATTAAAGAGATTAATTAAAAACATATCGTTCCTATGGAGCTCAAGAGGGTGTATGATTAAAAAAAAATCTGTCAGTGACTATCAATATCTGATTGTGGGTGGCACAACAAAGGCAGCAACAACATCTCTGTTCGCTTATCTATCTGCCCACCCAAGTATCTGTGCTGCGTCGTTTAAGGAGACACGTTTCTTTCTTGACTCTGATTATCCGTTACCCTCAAAATTCAGATTTAAAGGGGATGTGGAAGAATACAATCAGTTGTTTACAGATTGTGAGGAGAATCAGATAAGACTTGAGTCAACACCAGATTATCTCTACTGTTCATCTGCTCTTGAGAGAATTGCAACGTTTTTACCAAATGCCAAATTGGTCTTCAGTTTGCGCGAACCTATTTCAAGATTAGTTTCGTGGTATAGGTTTGCAGTTCAAATAGGAAGGCTGCCGAAGAGTCTAAACTTTGATGATTATGCTGAAAGTCTACTTAAGGATACAAAACAGGATAAAGTACTTAGAGATATGAACCATTCTAATCTTCCACAGTATATGCAGGCACTTCAGCAAGGTTGTTATAGCGGTTATCTAAAACGCTATATTGATAAATTGGGTGAACTTCGAATACATACACTGTTTTTTGAGGAACTGGCAGAGAACCCATTAAACGTGCTTATTGATATTTGTAAATTCGCTGGGATTGATCCTGACTTCTATAGCGATTACACATTTAAGGTTACTAATCGAACTGAAACGATGCGGAATTCTGGGGTACATAACAGATATAGAACTTTAAGATTCAAAGTTCGGAAGTGGACACACAATAAACCTATAATACATAAACCTTTACGTGCTATAAGAAAAGCGATAGAACCCTTATATCTGCGTTTAAATACTCGGACTGAGGAAGCGGACTCCATATCGGATAAAACCCGTAGTAAGTTAGTCGCGTATTTCAGACCCGATGTTGATGTTCTGAGCAAGCTAATTGGTAAGAAACCACCATGGCAACCTTTTGAATAGGATTTACGGATGAATGTAAAAGAAGATTCCCGCATTAAATTGATGATTATTGGTGCTCAAAAGTCAGGCACTTCATCACTATTGCGATACTTAGCACAGCATCCGGATATTTACACACATCCTCAACCGGAGATGACATATTTTCTTCAAGATCATGAATACGAAAAAGGATATGGTCAAGCTTACGCAAAATACTTCTCAAAATGTCCTCCGGATAAGACATTGATTGCAAAGAACGTGATGGTCATGTGTTCGGAAGATAGAATGCAACGAATTCATGAACATAATACCGAGATTCATCTTGTGATTCTCTTACGTGAACCCGTTTCCCGTGCATATTCTGCATATTGGTGGGCGCGTCGTAGAGGATGGGAGAACATCAAAACATTCGAAGCCGCACTTGAAGCAGAAAAGCAGAGAATAAATGAAGATTGGTTTAAATGGAGACAGTGTGCTTACAAATTAAACAGCACTTATGTTAGGCATATAGAGACTATTATGTCACTGTTTGATGTAAAACAGGTTCACTGTATCTTGACAGATGAATTGAAAGTGGATGCAGAAACCGTATGCCAAAAGTTATTTGATCTTATTGGCGTAAGCAGTGATTTTAAACCGTTGGTGGAAGAAAAACACAATCAAGCTGCAATGCCACGTTCAGAATCATTTAGTTTT
This sequence comes from Candidatus Poribacteria bacterium, assembly GCA_009839975.1. GTDB lineage: Bacteria > Poribacteria > WGA-4E > WGA-4E > WGA-3G > MSPOR6. The sequence goes on along the minus strand of VXOP01000310.1, from coordinate 19,704 downwards.
CTGTTCACACAATTCCTCGCTTCACGGAATCCGTTGCGGCGTGCAATTCGAAAATTGGTTCCTGATTCGGCGGCTTACAGAATCAGAAAAGCGGTCTTAGACATTAACAACAAACCTTTTTCACCGCCACCTATAAATCCTCAGACACAGCAAACATTAGCAGCATACTTTGCACCCTATAATGTTCAGCTTGGACATTTAATTGGTCAGGATTTATCGCATTGGGAATTAATAGTTTAGTATGAATATAATCTGTTTCCTCACCGGATACTTTGCTTTTGAAGAGTTTGTACTGAAGTTTCTTCCAGTCAGTGATTCAGTTTACTCTTATTTTAGATTCTTGGGTGAGATATTCATCTATGTAGCATTCGGTAAGCTTGTATTAAATAAACTGTATAAAGGTATCCCTTTTGTTAAAACGCCGCTTGATTTCCCAATTATTGGCTTTTACATCGTTGTGTTTCTTTCTGTGGTGATAAATCGGTCACCTCTGATAGGAAGTTTATACAATATTCGTCCACTTGCGCGATATATCGTTCTCTTCTATCTGATTGTCAATTCCTCGCTATCTGAACAAAGAATTAATACACTCATTAGGATAATTCTGTGTATTGGTGTAGTACAAATTGGAATCGGCATGATTCAGTGGTTTGGTGGTCCTACGCTTTACGACATGTTTTTACCGCGTGCGTCCACACTTGAGGTCGCTGGATTTACTAAAGAATTTAGATTGCTTGAAATTGGTAGGGAGATTGGCAGTATCTACGGTACTTTAGGGGATACAGTAATCTACGGTGTTTTTATGATCGTTGTATTGGTGATTTTTCTTTCACGCGTAAAACGTCTTGAATACCTGAATCTACTCGCTATTGGTATATTGTTGATCTGCATAGCAAGATCATATTCTCGTGCAGCAACATTTTCAGCACTGCTGGCATGTGTCGTATGGTATTTTTTTCAATACGGATGGAAAAAGACAGTTCGCCTGTCCCTTGTGATCTTGTTGTTTTTCGGTGTCCTGTTGGCAATAGTAAATCCGTTTGAACTGGAATATATCAATCCACGCAAAGCAAGAGTTGGTCTTGTGGGGAATGTAACGGGTGTATTTTCAGGTTCTTACGTTAAGGTGGCACAGAAGCAGCGACTTGGAGCCATCCTTGGGAATGTTCCTACTGTCTTAACAAACGAACCTGTATTGGGTTACGGTGCTGACCAGAATACCACAATTGATAGACTGAATAAGAGTAAACGTTCTTTTCTCTTTAAAGTCCTAAGTAAGAAGGGTTTTAAAGATGTCTACTGGGTTGCTGTTCTGTGCTTTTATGGTGTTTTAGGATTAGTCTTGTTTGCATTCATATTTTACCGACTGTTTATCGCATCATTGCGATTGTATAAACAAACTGCTAACAGACTCACAAAAGAGATGGCTCTGGTGATGCTATGTTTAGTTGTCGTTACAGTCTTCCTTCTCTTTTTCAATAGAACACTTGAATTCAGGGGGTACGGCTTCTATTTTTGGGTGTGTGCTGGTATCATGTTTGTAAGCGATACAGCGATACAGACATATAAACCGATAAAAATTACCTTATGAGTTTAATGAGATACTTGAATTCCAATTTGATAAGAAATATACTGATTTGCTTTACACTCGGTATAAGTGTTGTGCTCCTAATGATGTTAAACTTAGAATGTAGCAGAAGAGAATCTGACGAAGATCGTGTTCAAATATATATTGATACTGAGTCTGCAGTTCCTTTGCGGAGAGAACTTTACGGTTTCAATACTAATATGATGACTGGGGATTATGGATACTTGGATAAAGACTTCATAGCATTAACAGAATCACTCAATCCGACAAGTCTCCGATTTCCAGGAGGAACAGTTGGCAACTTTTATCACTGGGATATTTCAGGATTCTATGAAAATGAAATGAACACAACCCTCAGTACACAACTCAATAAGCGGAACAGAGGGAATTTCAATAAACTGAGAAAAAAACGTAATGGGATCATTTCTTTTGACGATTTCATGAAGTTGTGCAATAAACTAAACATAATACCTATAGTTATGGTTAATGTGTGGACAGGTTCTCCAGAAAAGAGTGCAGCATGGGTTCGCTATGCAAAAGAGATGGGGTATAACATCCGTCATTGGGAACTTGGTAATGAGCACTATCTTCCTCACTACTTAAACAGATTCCCTACAGTACATGCCTATATGCAAACAGCAAAGGAACACGCTTTGGCTATGAAAGCAGTTGATCCACAAATAAAGTTATCTGTGTGTGCTTCACCTGTTGCTTTTCATAAAGAAGGATTCTTGTTAGCAACACCACAACGTAAGTGGGACGAAGGACTGGCGGAAAATACTTCTGGTTCTACTGACTGGTATGATGCATTCTCAGTGCATGTCTATGCATATAAAGCCGTGAAGGATATAGAGATAGAGAAGATGAAAGCTTATCTTTTCGGATGGATACATTTTGGCATTGATGAAGCAATGGAATACTACGAGGAGGTGTTTCCCAACAAAGAGATGTGGGTTACAGAATGGAATATAGCGAATCCTGCAAATAGAGTTGCTAACACCCAACTACACGCCATGTATGTCGGGGACTTTTTCATGAAAATGCTCAGTATTCCAAAGATTACACATGCGAACTTCCATGTCATAGCTGGCTACGGTAAAGGTTTCCCCGTTTTTTCAAAAGTTACGCCTATTTCACAAAGAACTTTTTGGAAATATGGTGGCGAACCAGAATCGGACTATGGAGACACGATACGCCGTACCGTATTTTACGCCTTTCAGTTGATAGGTGAAGTGTTTGATAAAGCAAAAACGCTGTTTGAGGTATCACAAGAGAACATTCCGATGTTTGAGGGTGAGTTAGACTATAAAGGTAAAATGATGTCTGGTATTCAGGTAAGAGCGATGGGTAACATAGACACTTATTTCATTATGATCAGCAATCGTATGAGCAGAGACATTTCACCGATCTTTTATTTTCATGGAAAACAATTGAAAAGAAATGCAACTTATCGGTATGTAGCGAATGATAATCTCAAAGCAACTAACGGTGGTAATGCAGAGATGGAGGGATCAGGATCGATTGAAGTCAGAATCCAAGAATGGAAAGGTAATATGAAAGCACTTATAATTCCAAAAAACAGTTTCGGTATAATTGAGGTAAGAAAGTGAAACTGCGTAAAATGCTGTTTGTAGTTGGAAATAGTCGTAGTGGTACAACAATGATGGGACGGATATTAGGGAATCACGATGATGTATTTACATTTGGAGAACTGCATTTTTTTGGGCAGCTATGGTCTCCAGCGTCTTCAACCAAGTTAAATATCTCAGAAGCAATAGAATTGGCTGCAAAACTATTCTGCATACAACGTGAAGGCTATCGTACCCATGGAGGACATCAGCGTTTTCTTGAGGAGGCACGTCAATTCTGTCAAAATATTACAAGTTATCCCATTTCTCCAGTGATTCTGTTTTCTGAGTTTTTACGTTTTGAGGCATCACTGAATGGGAATTCTATACCTTGTGACCAAACGCCGCGCAATGTATTCTATATTGATGAAATACTCAAATACTATCCACAAGTAAAAATAATAAATATGATACGGGATCCGCGTGATGTACTTTTGTCACAAAAACGAAAATGGAAACGACGTTTCCTTGGTGGAACAAACCTACCTATAAAAGAGAGTTTTCGAGATTGGTTGAACTACCATCCAATTACAATCAGTAGAATATGGCATACTGCTGTTACCGCCGCTGATAAGTTTTCCGAGAATGACAATGTCAAATCTATCTATTTTGAAAAACTCCTTGCTGCCCCCGAAGACACAGTTTCACATATCTGTGACTTTGTAGGTATTGATTACTGTCAATCCTTACTCAAAGTGCCGCAGGTAGGATCCTCTGTAAACGCAGATACACCTGATAGCCTCGGAATAAACCCCAATCGTGCAGGAAACTGGCATGACAAGAATAGGAATAAAGGTAAACTCAATTCCTCCGAACTGTATATCAGCCAAAAAATAAACGGTTTATTGATGAGAAAACACAACTATCAAACGGTGATGATGCGACCAAATATTTTTTATCTTATCTTAAATGTAGTCTCATTTCCAATAAAATCAATTGGTGCATTTCTTTTTAATATCAACCGTATCAAAAACATCCGTGAAACACTAAAAAGACGGCTATGATGATACAACTTATGATCTTGACAAATTCTCACTTGTGACACATGATTGCGCAGCTAAATACACAATACATCAAAACACGTCCAAGCAAAGCAATATCTCGTTTGATTAGTTATTTCTTTTTTGAAGGACGACCAGCAACAACAAAAGGACGATGGATAAATCCACTTGTACTTTCTTTCTTGAGAAGGATCGCAACCAGTAAACGCATATTCAAACCCGTAAAAAAGCCTATTTTTATCATAGGAACGGGGCGGAGTGGAACAACAGTCCTTGGTACAATTTTATCAATGCATAGGGATGTTGGGTATTTAAATGAACCGAAAGCACTGTGGCACATAATTCATCCGTATGAAGACATCATCGGGAGTTATAGTGATACAGATGGTGTTTATAGACTTTCGGCTGAAGACGCAACTGAAGAAATGTGTCATGGCGCGAAACAACTATTTGGAGCTTACTTATCTACAACACGTTCACAAAGGATTGTTGATAAGTATCCAGAACTCATCTTTCGCGTGGATTTTGTGCGGGCACTTTTTCCTGACGCAAAGTTTATTTTCCTCATTCGAAATGGATGGGATACATGCCATTCTATCGCAGCATGGTCAAAACGACTCGGTATTCAGGTAAATGGTGAAACGCATGATTGGTGGGGGGTAAATAACCGTAAATGGAAATTAATAGTAGAACAGTTGATTACCACAGACAATGATTTGAAAGAAGGAATTAAAGAAAAAAGAGATTTTGACCGACATTTGGACAGAGCAGCCATTGAATGGGTGGTAACAATGCGTGAAGGACTACGTTTATTAGAGAGAAGTTCAGATTGTATATATCCAGTTAGGTTTGAAGATCTTACATCAGAACCTGATGAAGTCCTTCCATATATATGTGAATTTTGTGAGTTACAACTTGATACTACTTTTCTGGATTATGCCCGACAAACCTTACACATTATTCCACCCAGAGAACAATTCGATATACATCATAGAATTGCACCAATTTTTAATGACACGATGACAAGATTAGGTTATAATATTTAACTAGTTTGAAATACCTTGTGTGCATTTATTACAAAAATATGAAGCATAATTCACATAAACAATCACAGAAACTTGCAATACACAACCGTTCTTATTCAAGACGCGATTTCATATCAACAAGTCTGAAAGCAGGTACTGCAGCTCTCACAACAAGCCTGATACCATCCATTCAAGCTACATCAGAAACTCCATTTAATGTTCTATTTATCATAGTTGATGATTTACGCCCATTGCTTGGGTGTTATGGACACTCAGAAATGCATACACCTAACATTGATAAACTTGCACAAAGGGGAACTGTATTTAACCGAGCATATTGTCAATTCCCATTATGCAATCCATCACGGGCATCTTTATTGACGGGGCTACGGCCAGAGACCATAGGTGTGCTTGATAACTTTACGCACTATCGTAGGACAGTCCCTGATGTTGTATCGCTACCACAGTATTTCAAAGCGAACGGTTATCATACGCGTTCAATTGGCAAAATTATGCATGGCCCATTCGTAGATAATCTTTCTTGGAGCATTCCGATTTGGGTACCCAGAAATAGATTGGATATTGACAAAACATCTTGGAATTCGCTTGATGTTACTGATGATGAACTAAGGGACGGTATGGTTGCAACGCATACGATAGATGTGTTAGAGCAAGTTCGGGACAGACAATTTTTCTTAGCTGTAGGTTTCTACAAACCCCATTTGCCTTTCAATGCCCCAACCAAGTATTACGACATATACGACTCACCAATTATTGAAAACATCCCTGATGTAATTTTAGACCCTCAACATGAAATGAGAGTGTATGCGGATATACCTTCAGAAGGCGGTGAACTTTCTAAAGAAAAATCATTAGAATTGATTCGAGGATATGCTGCATCCACAAGTTATATGGATGCACAGGTTGGACGTATCTTAAAGCAATTAGACGTACTTGGGTTAACCGAAAAAACAGTGATTATTTTTTGTGGAGACCACGGTTTTCACCTTGGAGAGAATGGTACATTCGCCAAAAGAACTCCTTATGAAGTCTCCGTCCGTTCTCCTTTGATTGTCAGTTTCCCAGGGCAGCACCCTATTGATGTGAAAACCGAGGCAATCGTTGAACTTGTTGATATCTATCCAACGTTATGTAATCTATGCCAATTACCCTTACCCAATGGACTAGAGGGTATAAGTCTGTTACCTGTCATTGAAGTACCAACATGTCCATGGAAAACTGCAGCATTTAGTCAAGTTGATGTCGGTCATGCATTCTCTATTCACACACAACAGTATCGATACACAGGAACGGGAAGGAATGATTCAACTCCAAGGAGTTTATACGATCATAATGTTGACCCCGATGAATATGTCAATATTGTAAATTTACCAGAGTATGAGGAAATCGTTGCGTCCCTGAGGCAACGATTTCAAGATGGATGGCAAGGAGCTTTACCAACTATCCTAAAACAATCAAACATATCACAAACTTTACCTTGGGATATTAACAAAGATGGATTGGTCAACATTCAAGACATGATACTTGTCTCAAAATATTTTGGGTCCAAGTCATCTGAATACTTAAATGCAGACATTAATCAAGATGGAAATATCAATATTCTTGATCTGCTTATTGTTGCCGCACATTTTGGTGAATCAACAACATACAATACGCCATCACTCTTGAATATACTCCCTGAACATATCACTATGATTGAGGATTGGTCAAATAAAGCACAGACGGTTGAGGATACCAACGATGTAATTCGGAAAGGTATTGCTACATTAGATACATTAATCAATGTTACGAAACCAAGAAAGAACAGGGTGCTACCCAACTACCCGAACCCATTTAATCCTGAAACTTGGATACCCTATGATTTAGCAGAAAACTCTGATGTTAATATCTACATCCATAATCTAAAAGGTGAATCTATACGACACCTCAAAGTAGGTCTGAAAAGTCCTGGAAAATATCGATCTCGATCGCGTGCAGCCTATTGGGATGGATGCAATTCCTATGGTGAACCAGTGGCAAGTGGTGCCTACTTCTATACTTTTCACACACAGCAGACTAAATCAACGCGTAAAATGGTAATCACAAAATAAAAAGGTCACACATGAAAGATAACGATCAAACCGGAACATCCTCACCAACTTTTAGTCGTCGTGAGTTCATTTCAACAGGTTTAAAAGCAGGGGCAGCCGTCTTCACTACAAGTCTTTTTCCCTCGCTAAACGTTGCATCAAATACACAATATAATGTCCTATTTATCATGGTAGATGATCTACGACCTCTATTAGGTTGCTATGGACACCCAGAGATGCATACACCCAATATTGATAGTATAGCTGAAAGAGGAACGGTCTTCAACCGCGCCTATTGTCAATTTCCGCTTTGTAGTCCATCACGAACGGCGATAATGACAGGATTAAGACCTGATACAACACGAATATCTGAGAATAGAACTTTTTTTCGTGAAACAATCCCAGATGTCGTCACGCTCCCGCAACATTTTAAGGACAGTGGTTATCATACACAATCCATCGGAAAAGTTGCTCATATCCCAGATTTCCAGGACGACATGTACTCATGGAGTGTCCCATCATGGAGACCCTTATGGCCGCGATTTGATGAGACAACTCCATCATGGCAGGCTTTTGATGTTGAGGATGATGAATTTAGAGACGGTAAAACAGCTATACGGGCTGTGCAAGTGTTGGATCAGATTAAGAACGATCAATTCTTTTTGACGGTTGGATTTTATAAACCGCACCTTCCCTTACGAGCACCGAGAAAGTATTTTGATTTATATGAAAACACATCCATTAACATTCCATTCACATCAAGAGATACACCTATCGATATAAACCCACCATTTTGGAATGAAGTGCGACCTTTTGCGGATATACCAAACAATTGGGAACCGATACCTTATAGCAAGATGCTTGAACTGATACGCGCTTACGCTGCTACGATAAGTTATGTGGACGCGCAAATAGGTCTCGTCTTAAATAAACTGGATGCACTTGGACTCACCGATAACACTGTTATAGTTTTCTGTGGTGATCACGGATATCATCTCGGAGAAAATGAAAACTGGGGGAAAAACATCGTCTATGAAGCAACACTACATTCACCATTAATTGTAAGTATTCCTGGACAGCAGGCATCTGGGAAAAACACAGATGCCCTGGTAGAACTTGTTGACGTATTCCCCACATTATGTGATGCATGTCAGATTCCAATTCTGCCTGAACTGGAAGGACTAAGTATGATCCCTGTCATCGACGACCCTGAAATCCCATGGAAAACTGCGACTTTTAGTCAACGAAAGAAAAAGCGGACAATCCGTACCGACGAATTCAGATACTCTGAAGAAGGAAGGTATAAAGAACTCTATGACTATAGAACTGATCCGTATTCTGAAGTCGACGTAGCGGTTGATCCTGAGTACACAGAAATAGTTGAACAACTCAGTGAAAGACTACGAGCCGGTTGGCAAGAAGCTTTACCTGAAAATATCCCTACACGAGTTGTGCCCTCTAAAACATTAATATGGGATATCAACGCTGATGGCATTGTCGATGTTGAAGATCTTTTATTAATCTCTAACAATTTCGGAATAGAGTTGCCTGACAATCCCAAAGTTGATGTTAATGAAGATGGTAACGTAAATATCATAGATTTGCTAATCGTTGCCGCGCATTTAGGGGAATCTTCTCAGGCAGGATCTCCAAGGACTATTTCCATAGCAGATCAACACATACACCGTGTTGAAGAGTGGATCTATGATGCCCATAAAATCAAGGATGCTTCTCCTATTTATCGCAAAGGTATTAAGAACTTAGAAATGTTGATCAATTCAGTTGTTCCAAATGAAACCAGACTCTTACCCAATTATCCGAATCCGTTTAATCCTGAAACTTGGATACCGTATGACTTAGGACAAGACGCTGATGTCAGTGTCCACATCCACAATTTGAAAGGTGAACACATTCGTCATCTTAGGGTGGGATTTCAAACAGCGGGTAGTTATCGAACCCCTTCGCGGGCAGTACATTGGAATGGTCGTAATTCAATCGGAGAACCTGTGGCGAGTGGAATCTATTTCTATACATTTACTGCGGGTGATTTCACCACTACCCGAAAGATGTTGATACGGAAATAGGAGACAACAGATGCAAGAAGATTCACAGCGGAAGGCAAGTTCTCGTTTCATGACTCGCCGTCACTTCCTTAACACGGGTTTGAAAATTGGTGCTGCTGCATTTACAACCGGTTTGTTGCCGCGTCTGAAGGCGCAAGGTGAGAACAGATACAACGTTCTGTTCATGATTGTAGATGATTTGCGACCCATGCTCGGTTGCTACGGTATTGATGAAATGCACACCCCAAATATTGATAGGTTGGCAGAACGGGGAACACTTTTCAACCGTGCTTATTGTCAATATCCACTTTGCAACCCTTCTCGGGCATCGATACTAACAGGATTACGCCCAGAGACAACAAATGTACACAACAATTCCGCTGACTATAAGTACACTGTTCCTGATGCAATGGACATACCTCAATACTTTATGGAACAGGGATATAATACATATACTATCGGTAAAATTAAACACTATCCTGCAACCACCTCTTACGCTGGAAAACCTTCTTGGTTAGCACTTGATGTGTCTGACGATGAACTTGATGATGGTATAAATGCGAAAAAAACTGAGGACCTCTTAATTGAGATAAAAGATGAACTGTTCTTTTTAGCAGTCGGATTTGACAAACCCCATTTACCTTTTTACGCACCACAAAGATACTATGATTTATATCATGAAGATACTTTCAATTTACCCACGACATCCGCCTATCCTCAGCATGCCCCAGATTATGCAGAAAACAGTATTGAATGGTTTAGAATATATCAAGATATACCATCTGGCGACGTTCCAATTTCTAATGAGAAAACCTTAGAACTCATTCGAGCTTACGCAGCTTCAACGAGTTACATGGATGCTCAAGTTGGTCGAGTCCTAAGACAGTTAGATGATCTGGGATTAACTGAAAAAACAGTTATTGTCTTTTGTGGGGACCACGGTTTTCATCTTGGAGAACACGGCACTTGGCGTAAAAATACACTCTATGAGATTGCTGCGCGTTCTCCGTTAATTATCAGTGTCCCAGAACAGCAACCATCTCAAACAGATGCCATCGCAGAACTTGTGGATATCTACCCTACTTTGTGTGACGCATGTGAACTACCAATACCAACTCAGTTAGAAGGCTTGAGTCTCATCCCTGTAATAGAAAAACCTAATGTCTCCTGGAAAACCGGAGCAATTAGTTTTCTTAGACGTGCAGGCTCCAAATCATATTCTCTGCGGACTAATAGATACCGTTATACAGAATGGGGACCGAGAGGAAAATTTGGTTACGAACTATACGATTATACCGTTGACCCAAACGAAACTATAAATGTTGCAGATTTTCCTGAATATTCAGAGCTTCTTGAACATCTAAGACAACGACTTCGGTCTGGCTGGAAAAACGAAATGCCGAATAGTGCTAAGAATCCACCGATACCAATGAGTATAATTCCTTGGGATATAAATAATGATGGGATTGTTGATATACAAGACCTTATCCTTGTTTCAAATAATTTTGGGACAGGGACAATGCCTCTCGAAAATGACAAAATAGATGTGAATAAGGACGGAAAGATTAATATCATCGATTTACTCATAATAGCAGCGCATTTAGGTGAATCTACCATCGCCTCAGCTCCACCAACAATTCTATCCGTTTTACCCGAGCATGTTGACAGTATTTCAGATTGGCTCATTGAGGCTCGGAAAGTAGATGACAGCTCTGAAGTTTTTCGTGATGGGATAGCCAAGTTGGAAGCACTTTTTGATACGATAAATCCGGAAAAAACTGTCCTTTTACCGAACTTCCCTAACCCTTTCAATCCAGAGACATGGATACCTTACGACTTAGCGCGAGATGCTAAAGTGGACATTAAAATCTATAATCTGAAAGGTAAGACTATCAGAGAACTCAAAATAGGTTTTCAAAACGCAGGCAGCTACCGGAGCAAAGAATTGGCAGCATATTGGGATGGACGTAATTCTGATGGTGAACTTGTCGCAAGTGGCGTTTATTTTTATGTCCTTAGTACAGACCATATAAAAGTTACACGGAAAATGACAATACGAAAGTAGAAATGGAACGAATGAAGGGCGATACTAAACAGGAAAATACTTCTCAAGTGTTTACACGACGTGATTTCATTTCAATAAGTATGAAGACAAGTGCAGCTGCTTTTACAACAAGTCTTTTACCGAATCTAAATGTAGCCGCAGAAGAACGGTATAATGTACTTTTCATTATGGTAGATGATTTGCGTCCTTTGTTGGGGTGTTATGGACACTCAGAAATGCATACACCTAACATTGATAAACTTGCACAAAGGGGAACTGTATTTAACCGAGCATATTGCCAATTTCCAGTATGCAATCCATCCCGGGCATCCATATTGACGGGGTTACGGCCTGAGACGATTGGCGTTCGGGATCTTTATACGCACTATCGTGACACAGTTCCCCATGTTGTAACCCTTCCCCAATATTTTTTAACATACGGCTATCATACGCGTTCAATTGGCAAAATCTTACACGGCTCTTTTGTTGATAGTCTCTCTTGGAGTGTTCCAGCGTGGCAACCCAGTAGCAACACGTTTCATGATGATTCATCTTGGAATTCGTTAAACGTTTCTGACGATGAGTTAAGGGATGGTAAGGTGGCAAAGCAAACAGTGGATGTATTAGAGGAATTACGTGATAAACAGTTCTTCTTATCTGTGGGGTTCTACAAACCCCATTTGCCTTTCAATGTTCCAACAAAATATTACGATCTATACGACTCTCCCATTATTGAAAATGTCCCTGATGTATTTATCCATCCTCTGCATGAGATGGTCGTGTATTCGGATATGCCTTCAGAAGGTGGTAAACTCTCTAAAGAGAAAACCTTAGAATTGATCCGTGGCTATGCTGCTTCAACAAGTTTTATGGACGCGCAGGTTGGGCGCGTCTTGGATCACTTAGATGAACTTGGACTCACCGACAAAACAGTCATTGTTTTTGTTTCAGACCACGGTTTTCATCTTGGAGAGCACGGTACATTTGGAAAGAGAACTCCTTATGAAGTCTCTGTCCGTTCACCTTTGATTGTGAGTTACCCCAGACAACTTCATGTTGGTGTGAAAACAGAAGCAATTGTTGAACTCGTGGATATTTATCCAACTTTATGTGATCTATGCCAACTCCCCATCCCCGAGGGATTGGAAGGAATAAGTATGGGACCGGTCATTGAAAAGCCAACACACACATGGAAAACTGCAGCCTTTAGCCAGGTTGATATTGCTTTTTCTATTCACACAAAACAGTATCGGTACACAGAAACAATAATTGGCAGTCAAGTCTTGGGTAAAGGTTTGTACGATCACTATGTTGATCCTGCTGAGAACATTAATTTAGCAAATTTACTCGAAAATGCTGAAATCGTTGCATCCCTTAGAGAACGTCTTAGAGAAGGATGGCAAGAAGCTTTACCAGATATACTAAAACAATTAAACCCTCCCCCACAGACTTTGTCTTGGGATATTAACAATGATGGCATTGTTGATGTTGAAGACCTTTTAATAGTCTCTAACAATTTTGGAACAGAATCTCCTGACAACCCTAAAGTTGATGTTAATGAAGATGGTAACGTAAATATCATAGATTTGCTGATCGTTGCCGCGCACTTAGGTGAATCTTCTAATAAAGGGGCTCCTAAGACTATTTCTATAGCAGCTCAACACATAAACCAAGTCGCAAAATGGATCAGTGATGCACGTAAAATCAATGATGCTTCTCCCATTTATCAAAAAGGCATTAAAAATTTACAGATGTTGATGAATTCAGTTGTTCCAAATGAAACGAGACTTTTACCCAATTATCCAAATCCATTTAATCCTGAAACTTGGATACCGTATGACTTAGACCAAGACGCTCATGTCAGTATTCACATCTATAACTTACAAGGTGAATTTATTAGACATCTTAAGGTGGGTTTTCAAAACGCTGGTAGCTATCGAAACAATGAAATGGCAGCACATTGGGATGGACGTAATTCTGCTGGCGAACCTGTCGCAAGTGGAATCTATTTTTATACGCTTATTGCTGATAATGTAATCGCAACACGGCGCATGACTATTGTAAAATAAAATATGAAAAATAATATGAACAAGAATGTATTACCAAAAAAATTTACACGAAGAGAATTCCTATCTACAAGTATGAAGGTGGGGACCGCAGCAGCATTTACTACACATTTGTTACCAGATCCGAAGGCAGAAGCAGCTGGATGCTATAACGTGCTACTAATTGTTGCCGATGACTTGCGACCATTGCTTGGGTGCTATGGTCATTCAGAGATGCATACACCGAACATTGATGCCTTAGCAGCGCGAGGCACGCTCTTCAACCGTGCCTATTGCCAATATCCACTCTGTAATCCATCACGTGTATCTATGATGACAGGTTTGCGTCCAGAGACGACAGGTGTAGATGGAAACGCCACTGGATGGCACGAGATAATCCCAGAAGTATTGACACTACCACAACATTTCAAATCCCAAGGATATCATACGCAATCAGTAGGTAAAATTGCACACGTCTACAAATGGGATGATACACTCTCCTGGAGCGTTCCAGTCCCAATTTGGTCTCAGGATGTGGGGATTGACAGAACTACCACACCTTCTTGGCAGGCACTTGATGTTGAGGATGACGAACTTTTAGATGGTAAGATCGCAAATGCTTCTATAGAGATTCTGTCGGAAATTAAAAACCAGACGTTTTTCCTTGCTATAGGGTTTCATAGTCCACATCTTCCTTACATTGCGCCTAAAAAATATTATGATCTATATGACACCGACACTTTTCAAGATATTTCATCCATTAACCCACATTTTAGCAATGACTTAAGAGACTATGCGGATATTCCGACTGGTAATACACGGATTTCTGAGATGAAAACATTAGAACTCATGCAAGGGTATGCTGCATCAACAAGTTACATGGATGCACAGGTTGGTCGTGTCCTACAACATCTGGATACTCTTGGAATTTCTCAAAACACTGTTATCGCTTTTACAAGTGACCATGGATTTCATTTAGGTGAGCAGGACAACTGGGGAAAAGCTACGCTCTTTGATGTTGCTCTTCGATCACCTTTGATTGTCAGTGTTCCAGGACAGCAGCCGAATAGAACAGATGCTCTCGTTGAACTTGTTGACATTTTTCCATCATTATGTGACCTATGTCAATTGTCTATCCCCACACAATTGGAAGGTCTTAGTTTTGTACCTGTCATTGAACAACCGACGTATCCATGGAAAACAGCAGTTTTTAGTGAAATTGGTGGCAAAACTTATTCCAAGAGATCCTCCATTCGTACAACCAGATATCGATATAGCTTATGGGAAAACAGTAGAAGACGTGAACTTTATGATTACGACACAGATCCAACTGAATCTGTCAACATAGTCAATCGTCCAGAAAATAGAGAACTTGTCGCACAACTCAGCGAAAGGCTCCACGCTGGCTGGAAAGAAGCATTGCCTGATATTACGTCCTATGTTCCACTTCCAAATGCGCTTCTATGGGATATTGATAACAATGGTATTGTGGATATACAGGACCTAATACTTGTCTCAAACAACTTTGCTGCAAGAACCTTGGAATATCCAAAAGCAGATGTGAATAAAGACGGTCGGATTGACATCATTGACTTGCTTCTCATTGCAGCACATTTAGGAGAATCTTGCATCGTATCAGCACCCCCAACACGCTTATCCGTTACACCTGAACAGGTTGACACTATTTCAGAATGGCTTACTGAAGCATACCAGATAGATAGTGATTCCGATGCTTTTCGTGCAGGAATTGCCAACTTAGAAACCATGCTTAATTCCGTCCTTCCAGCAAAAACAGCACTTCTGCCAAATTATCCCAACCCCTTCAATCCAGAGACGTGGATACCTTACGATTTAGCACAAGATGCAAATGTGGACATTAAAATCTATGATCTCAAGGGTGAAACTATCAGAGAACTCAAAATAGGTTTTCAAAACGCAGGCAGCTACCGGAGCAGAGAATTGGCAGCATATTGGGATGGACGCAATTCTGCCGGTAAACTTGTCGCAAGTGGTGTTTATTTTTATACTCTCAACACTAGTAAAGCAAGAGCAATCCGACGGATGACAATCGTGAAATAGAATTGAGATGAAATACTTTTTTCGGAGGTAGAAACAGATGATTTTACGTATCGTTCTTATATTTAGCATATGCGTGCATTTCTGGTCTATTTCAACTGCTGAAGCAGATTCTCTTATAAACGTTCCCTTAAATCCTGATTTATCCGACTTCAACCGTGAAACCTACCGTTTTATCCATCGTTTACTTAATAAACGTGTCGTGTCTGGTGTCCCGCGTGGTTCTCTTCCCTTCACACGCAAACAGGTTGCATCTATTCTCTTAGAAGCAGCTGAAAAACTTGAAAACAACCAGATTGTATTGAGCGACATTGATCAAAAACGGTTAGATCAACTGTTAGCATTCTACACTGAAGCTGGAACTGAGACTCCGCCTAAACGCAGACTTCACCTGATGACGTTGACAGACAAATCTACGTATCGTTTCTCCTTTGATTTACGTGCTGCACACCAAGAAATCACACGTTTAGTTGACAATGTATCGGAATTACCTGCTGATGAGGGGAACATGCATGTCACGACGTTCTATCCGCATCTATACGGACAGTATAAGGATAGTTTCGCTTTTACAACGGATATGGCATATAGATTCCTATACGGTGATATATTTGAGGATGTCTATCAAGATGAATCAAAATATAGACAATTGGAGGGAGAGTTAAAGAATAGGACGGCTGTTAATGCTTATATGAAGTTCAATACGGATTGGGCTGAATTCCTTGTTGGCCAGGATAATATTCAGTGGGGACCAGGTTACAATGGGAGTTTATTGGTTTCTCATAACCCAATCTCGTTTGACATGCTGAAGATTCAATCAACATTCAAGACTGTAACTTTCACCGGTTTTACGGCTATATTGGAAGACAGATCAGTTGACATCAATGAGAAGTATATCTCAGGACATCGTGCGGAAGGGTATTTCTGGGATAGATTCGGATTTGGTATTTCTGAGGTAGTTGTCTATGGAAATCGTTTTGAACCTGGTTATCTAAATCCTGTCAACATATATCTCATAAGTGAACAGACGATATCACGGGCAGACAGTCGAACACCTGGTAGCGGTGACAATGTATTTGCAAGTGTTGACCTACGGCTTAGACCTATTAACAACCTTGAGATATATGGAGAGTTGATGGTTGATGATGGAAATCCTGCTGCCAGTTTTAAGCATTGGGATACGAAATTTGGATTACTGGGTGGCATCTATCTTACTGATCCTTTCGGTTTACAAGATACTGATGTCCATGTAGAATACGCTTTTGTTAACCAATACGCATACACGCATGTTAATCCGTATAATGTCTACAGACACTTCAGTGCAGTCATTGGACATCATATCGGTTCTGATGCAGACAATCTTTGGATAACGTTTCGTAGACGTTTTACCGATAAACTTGAAACTGTTTTCGGATATGAACTTGAAAGGCATGGGGAAGGAGACGTAATATTAAGCCATCCCCCCGATGCACCTGCTGATGATCTATGGACGCCACTTTCTGGTATTACTGAAAGTGAACACCGTTTAAGGTTGGGATTTAATTGGGTTGATATGGGTCGGTATTCAATCTATGGAGAATGGTCACGCATCTGGCGAAGAAATGTTGATAATATAGCAGATATGAATGAATCAGGAAATGAGATTGAAGCAAAGGCACTCTATCGTTTTTAATGAATATTTCCTGTTTTTTATGTATCTAATGAGTGTTTTCAAATAGAGGATTATCCATGAAAATTAGAGTATTGGGTATTCGAGGACTTCCTGCTACATATAGCGGTTCTGAGACAGTGATGGGGGAACTTGCACCACGTTGGGTTGAAGCTGGACATGAAGTGATCGTCTACTGTAGAAAGGGGTTTTTCAAAGAAAGACCTTCAGAATGGAAAGGAATAAAACTCATCTACCTACCGAGTATTGAACATAAGATACTTAGCACGCTTAGTCATAGTTTCTTTGCGTCTATCCATGCATCCTTCTCGCCATCCGATATCGTTTTCGTCTGGAACGCTGGGAACGGTCCATTCGGATGGTTCTTCAGAATGACTGGAAAGAAGGCGGTTATCAATGTGGATGGAATGGAGTGGTTAAGACCGAAATGGAAAGGTATAGGTGCCGTCTATTTCAAATGGGCAGCAAAGATGGCAACTTCAGCATTTCCTCTGGTGATCACCGATGCTGAAGAGATGAAACGTCTCTACCTCGAAGAATTAGGGGCAGAAACAACCTATATCGCTTACGGGGCAAATATTGAACCTTCTGAACATCCTGAAATTCTTGCGGATTACGGTCTACAGTCCAGAGATTATTATCTAATCGCAAGTCGTCTTGTGCCTGACAATAATGCAGACCTGATTATGGAAGCTTTTGTAACTTCTAATAGTGAGAAGAAACTTGCTATTGCTGGTGGGGCAGACTATAGAGGAAATAAAATGGAGAATGCATTCTTGGATAAATTGAAAAGTATGGCAAATGAAAATGTGCTTTTTCTTGGTCATATCGACAATTCTGAGCATATCAAAGAACTACATCACCACTGTTTTGCTTATATTCATGGACATCAGTTTGGTGGAATCAATCCATCTATTTTGAAAGCTTTAGGATTTTCTAACTGCATCTTGGCTCTCAACACACCGTTCAACTACGAAGTATTGGAAGGTGGAAAATACGGTGTGCTCTTTGACAAAAATGCCGAATCCCTCAAAACTCAGATTGAATCTTTAGAACAGAACCTGGAAAAGGTTGAAGATTTTCGTCAACGTGCAACGGAACAGATACATAAACGTTTTAATTGGGACCACATCGCTGAACAGTACATTGATGTATTCAATGAACTACAGAAAAAATGACATACAGTTACAGTTAGGAATACAATTTAGGAAGAAAGCAATATGCCTGCTAAATATTGCATTACAAAACCTGATCTTTCATATATGAACCAACCAGCGGAACAGAATTCAGTTGATAGCCTTAACTCCTTTTATGCAAAGAGAGGAAAATATCTATTGGATTTTGTTGCATCACTGCTTTTAATCTTGATATTTTCACCCTTAATGCTAATTATAGCCGTATTGATAAAACTCTCTTCACGCGGACCTGTGTTTTTCTCCCACAAACGAGTCGGTATAAACAATAAGCTCTTTGTCATCCATAAGTTCAGGAGTCTTCATATTGATACGCCGTCTTATTCAGAGAAACCTGATTCAACGGATGATGTACGTATTACTTCAATAGGAAAATGGATACGAAAGACCAGTTTAGATGAATTACCACAGTTATTTAACGTGATTAAAGGTGAAATGAGTCTTGTCGGACCTCGACCAGAAATGCCATTTCTTGCTGAGGAATATGAGGAATGGGAGAACCAACGGCATCTTGTTAGACCTGGTATGACAGGATTGTGGCAACTGAGTCCGCGGAGACGAGGGACGATTCGTGAAGGTATTCCTGTTGATTTAGAGTATATTGATAACCTATCTCTCTGGAATGACTTCAAGATTCTTCTGCGAACCTTCAAAGTCTTTTGGGATGATAACACCTATTAACGGACATTCATCGCGTAAATATCTGACCCCGCATATAAGACCCTTCATCAGATGCCAGAAAAGTCAATATACAGGCGACACCTGCCGGATCACCGAGCGATTTCAAGGCATTCGCAACAGCAGCATCCGGATCATTGCCTGTAAGTCTTGCTGATTCAGCGATCTGACCTAATTTCAATGGTGTTGCAAGTCCCCCTGGACAGATAGTGTGCATCCGAATATTATGGGACCTGACCTGATTCTCTACAGTCATCACTAAACCGTTTACGCCACCTTTACTTGACCCATAGGCGACAGATGAGCTTCCACCGCGCACACCTGCCCCAGAAGCAATACAGAGAATAACACCTCCGCCACTCCTGCCGATAATTGGGACTGCATGTTTTATTGCAAAAAAAGTTCCCTTTAGATTGACATCAATAACAGTATCAAAAATTGACTCCTCAAAGTCTTCTATCTGGACGTTGGGTCCCCGCAAGACACCAGCACAGGTTACTAAAATGTTTATCTGTCCATAAGTGTCTTCTGCGGTTTGCATGATTTTAGTTACGGCATACTCTTAAGCAACGTCGTTTGAGCAGTAATATCATGAGCCGTAATCTTT
>VXOP01000358.1 GCA_009839975.1 Candidatus Poribacteria bacterium | reverse complement strand
TTTACCATCAGGTCAGAGATTTTAACGGCTATCCGGTTAGCCCGTCTTTCATGGTTAATGCTGTTGACAAATTCCAAAATATCTTTGTCAGTAAGATCTGCGGCTATATCAAATGTTTTGTTTGTCCCAAACGCATTTATCATCTCCAACAAATCTGCATCTGATTTGTTCCCAAGCTCAGAATCATGTTCAAGAATAAAACCAGTGGCGACACGTACTGCAAGTGGTGATATGACTGAAGCGATATTCTCCTTGCGGATTCTCTCTTTTCTTTCTTTCCATAGTCTTTCCGCCATCATAATTCCAGACATTATATATCCTCTAAATTTCAACTTTAATCGTTTATATTATAATCTACCACAGACGAAGGTAAATCACAAATAAAAATTGCCTAACGGGTGTGTAAATTTTTGTCACTATATGTTTCTGGTGCATAAAGTTCTCGGCAATAGAGGGTGAAATTAGCAACCTCTCCTGTCCTTAGCTCACAGAACACCTGATAGTTATGAAAATACATTGAAATCACTAAAACACCCTTCCGCGTTTTCCGTGTTCTCCGCGTAATCCGCGATTCAGACAAAAACGCTGACAATTACTTTACACACCCTGTAAAATTTGATCTGTTGACATCTTACCTATAAACGGCTATAATGGAGAAAAACGAAAGAATGTATTACAATGACTGAAAACCCTCCTAATATACTATGGATATGTACCGATCAACAAAGATTTGACACCCTCGGTTGCTATGGGAACCCTTATGTACAAACCCCGAATTTGGATAAACTTGCACAAGAGGGTGTACTTTTCAATCACGCTTACTCACAAAGTCCTGTCTGTACACCGAGTAGAGCCAGTTTCCTGACTGGACGTTACCCACGCACAACACGATGCAGACAAAATGGTCAAGCTATCCCACCAGATGAGGTACTTGTAACGAAAATACTACAAGATGCTGGCTATGTGTGTGGATTAGCGGGTAAGCTGCACCTTGCACCGTGTAACCCGCGTGTCTGTAAGGGCACAGAGCAACGGATTGACGACGGTTATGATCAATTCTTTTGGTCTCACGATCCGGCGGATGCATGGTCCATACACGATTATATTCAGTGGCTTACGGAAAAAGGACTACGAAGAGATAGCACACCGTTTGCTGACTCAAAATATGTTCGCGTGATCCCATCAGAGGAGCATAGTCAAACCACATGGAGCGTTGAACGTGCAATGTCTTTTATCAGTAGCGCATCAAGATTTAAACAACCGTGGCTGTTTTCAATCAATATGTTTGATCCGCACCATGCCTTTGACCCTCCAGTTGAAGCGTTAGAGCGATACAGAGACATATTGGACAACATCCCACTCCCAAACTATGTTGAAGGCGAACTTGAGAATAAACCGATTTGGCAACAGATTGACCACGGTGGTGCGTATGGTGGCGGGTCTGGATTCCGTTACCGAGAAATGAGTGAAACAGATCACCGTTGGGTGACAGCTGCGTATTGGGCTATGATTGATGTTATTGACACACAGGTTGGACGATTGCTCGGTTTTTTAGAAGAAAAGAGACAGAGAGAAAACACAATTGTAATCTTCACATCAGACCACGGGGAAATGCTTGGAGACCATGGCATTTATCTGAAGGGCCCTTATTTCTATGAACCCGCTATCCGAGTGCCTCTCATTATCTCAGGACCAGGGATGGTAAATAACGGAGAACGTTCAAATGCTCTGGTGGAATTGGTAGATTTAGCACCGACGCTTCTGGAGGCAAGTGGTTTAGAACGTTACGCTGGTATGCAAGGGCAAAGTCTTCTGCCGTTGCTAACAGGAGAAGAGCGTTCAGATTCGCATCGTGATGATGTCTACTGTGAGTATTACAACGCAATGCCGTGGCACCGTGAACCTGCAGCAAACGCTACGATGGTTAGAAATGATAGGTATAAGTTAGTGGTAGCACATGGTACAGATGGTGGAGAACTCTACGATCTGATAGAAAACCCCCAAGAAACACACAACCTTTGGGATCATTCGGATTACAAGGACGTTAAACTGGAAATGCAAGAACGACTTATCCATCGGATGGCGTGGACAGTGGATCCGCTACCTGAACGTCAAGCACCGTGGTAAATGCAAGGATAATCTAATTTTCAAATAGGAGACTGATACATGAAAACGCTTCAATATTTCACACTACTAACTATTACAACACTTATGTTTTTTTCAATTAGTTCTGTACAAGACGCGGAAGCCAATTTTATAGTGCAAATAGTCTATTTCGTGCCAAAAGACCGAACACCTGATCCAAACATGGGCACAAAAATGGATTCGTTGATAAAAGAGGTGCATCAATTCTATACAGATGAAATGTCACGCCATGGTTTCGATGGAAACACGTTTAGTTATGAAACTGATGTGAACGGAAATGCTGTCGTGCATCAGTTGATAGGAAAATACAACGATGCAGAATATGTAAACCGTAATCAAACAGGTTCACAAGAAATACTTGAGCAGTTTGACACATCTACATCAAGAAATATTCTCATCATGGTGTTAGACTATAGCAAGCAATTGGTTTGTGGTCGTGGCGGCTATGGGGGGAATTATGGTGGTGGTGGTTTCGCAATTGTCCCTGCTTCCGGTGACTGTTTTAGTTTTAAAACCATTGCTCATGAACTTGGACATGGTTTCGGATTACATCACGATTTCCATAGCGATGCGTATATAATGTCTTATGGTAGGGATGCAAATGAACTGTCATTCTGCTCTGCCGAGTTTCTAAGTATAAGTCGATACTTTAATTCTGGAAGTGAAGGTTTCAATTTTACTAACGGAGAAGTTCAAATGCTTTCACCCAGCTTCGTTTCTCCGCCTATTAATATTCGACTTCGTTTTGAAGTAACCGACCCTGATGGACTTCATCAAGTGCTGTTGATGATTCCCCAGGATAACCTATCTATAGTTGATTGCCAGAGCATAAGCGGAGAAAATGCCACTGTTGAATTTGTAACAGATGAATTGCATGATACCAATGAAGTGCATCTTGTTGTTGTAGATGTGCTGGGAAACATAGCACAACTTCCTTTCACTGTTGATATTACAAATTTGCTTCCTACACCTGGTGCTATTTCAATACCAGATGCGAATTTAGCAGCGGCGATAAGGGAAAATCTTGACTTGGCATCTGATAGTCAAATCACAGCAGTTGACATGTTAGGTTTAGTAACACTTTTCGGCAGTAGAAAGGAAATAAAGGACCTTACTGGACTTGAACACGCAACTAATATAGAAAGGCTACTTCTCTCAAATAACCAAATTTCGGGCCTGACATCACTTGCAGGATTAAAACAGTTGGGAATGTTAGAGCTTCGTGAAAACAAAATTCAAGATGTAACGCCACTTGCAGGATTGACGACGTTAAGATGGTTAAATTTAGGGGACAATCAAATTAGCAATATCACTTCACTTTCAGGATTAACA
>VXOP01000415.1 GCA_009839975.1 Candidatus Poribacteria bacterium | reverse complement strand
ATATTAAGGAAGGAAGGAAGAATTGATGATCAAAGAAAACATAGCAAGTTTCCAATTACCGACACAACTCACAGAGAACATCATGAGAAACATTTCGCGTATTAAACCTGCTACGTCATCCAGTAGCAAACCTTTACTGCCATGGACAATTGCAGCATCAAGTGCGATCTTGCTTGTGATAATACTCGGATTAGGAAGCCAATATTTAACCCGTTTCCAACATCTCTACAGTTTAGACTCACAGTCTGAAGTGGCAGTAGATCTAATTGATGCACCTATTGGGCTGAATCTTGCGAAACAACCTGATGCGCGAAATCAGTTAGGTGTCCCCTCTGATGATAACGGTAAAGGTGATGGAACTGGACAGGAATCAGATCAGATTTTAGGTAATAAAAACGACTTCACGCAGTGGAGTCTACCTAAAGATGCAAAAAGACGTTTCGGTAAAGGAGGCGCAGCGGGAGCAGCATTTTCACCAGATAGCACACATATTGCGGTTGCAAGTAGTATCGGTATCTGGATATATGACGTACAGACCGGTGAACCACGCGAACTACTCACAGGACATACGGATGGTGTCAACACTGTTTCTTTTAGTCCCGATGGACAACTGATAGCCAGTGGGAGTAATGATAACACAGTCCGTTTGTGGAATGCCAACACCGGTATACACCTGCATACCTTGAGTGGACATGTTGCTGATGTCAATACTGTTTCTTTTAGTCCCGATGGACAGCTGATAGCCAGTGGGAGCGACGATAACACAGTCCGTTTATGGAATGCCAACACCGGCATACGCTTGCATACATTAAGCGGACATGCGGCTAATGTTAACAGTGTAGCTTTTCATCCTGAAGGACAACTGATAGCAAGCGGAAGTGACGATCACACAGTCCGTATATGGGATGTTAGCACGGGTGAATCGCAGCAAACCCTGAGTGGACAATCCGTTGATGTAAATACCGTGTCATTTAGTCCTGATGGACGACTGCTGGCAGGTGGATGTGACGATAACAGAGTCCGTTTCTGGAATGTTAGCACGGGTAAACTACACAGCACGTTTGAAGGACATACCGCTTATGTTGGTAGCGTATCGTTTAGTCCTGATGGTCAGATGCTTGCCAGTGCCAGCGATGATGATACGATCCGTCTATGGAACAGTAGCACAGGAGAAACACATCGCACTTTCAACGTCCACATATATAAATTCTGTAACGTGTCTTTTAGTCCCGATGGACGACTACTTGCCAGTGGCAGTGGGGATACGACAGTACGAATATGGGATGTCAGCACGGGTGAGCTGCACAGCACGATGGATGGACATACGGAATGGGTACGTAGTGTCGCACTTCATCCCGACGGGAATTTACTTGCAAGCGGGAGTGACGATAACAAGATCCATTTATGGGACGTTAGCACGGGGAGACACTTGCACGCGCTCTCGGCAGGTTGGGCTGATGTTCTAAGCGTATCGTTCAGTCCTGATGGTGCTGTGATTGCCGGTGGGTGCCTTGATGGAATGGTTCGTTTATGGGATGTTGACACGCGTGCCCTGCAACACACGTTTGAAGGACATACGAATTGGGTTAGAGGTGTATCCTATAGTCCTGATGGAAAACTTCTTGCAAGTGGCAGTAGTGACAGGACAATCCGTTTATGGGATGTTAGCATGGGGGAACTGAAACATACGTTTAAAGGACATACAGAGCGGCTTCGCAGTATAGCGTTCAGTCCTGATGGACAACTCCTTGCAAGTGGCAGTATGGACGCGACACTTCGTCTATGGGATGTTAGTAAGGGCGAGTTACTTCACACATTTGATGAGCATTCAGGTCCAGTCTGGAGCGTATCTTTCAGTCCTGATGGACAGCTCCTCGCAAGTGGCAGCGACGATAACATAGTCCTTCTATGGGATGTTAGCACAAAAGAGATACTTCACACTTTTGATGAACATACAGGACCGCTTCGTAGCGTGTCTTTTAGCCACAATGGACAACTCCTTGCAAGTGGCAGTACAGATGGGACTATCCGTCTGTGGGATGTCAAATCGGGTGAGTATTTATTCCCTTTGTATGGACATGCGAAAGGGGTGATTAGTGTGGCGTTTAGTCCTAAAAACGAGTTTATTGTCAGCGGGGGCAGCGATGGTACTGTGCTGCTGTGGAATATCACAATAACGGAATGATACCAGTTTCTACCCTTCCATCCTTCTAACCTTCCCATAACTGATTTGAAAATTAAGTGACTTTAAGGTATACTTAAATCACGAATAAACAGCCAGATAGGATGTGGAACAATGCGCGTTATACTATATACAGGCAAAGGAGGTGTTGGTAAAACAACTATCTCTGCTGCGACAGGTCTAAAATTAGCATCACTTGGCTATAAGACAATTGTGATCTCACTGGATGTGGCACATTCGCTGCGAGATTCTTATGATAGTGATGAACTCCTTATAGCACAGAATACGGAAAAACAGATACAAATTAATGATAATCTCTGGATGCAGGAAATTAACGTACAAGAGGCAATTGTAGAATACTGGGATGAAGTCTATAACTACATACGATCCATCCTTAACCGTTCAGGTCTTGATAGTCTTGTTGCTGAGGAAATTGCTATATTCCCAGGAATGGAAGAGATATGTGCACTCCTTTACATAAATCAATATGTACGTGAAAATGTTTATGATGTAATTATTCTCGACTGTGCCCCAACAGGCGAATCATTACGGTTCGTTAGTATCCCGACAACACTTGAATGGTATATGAACCGTATCTTTAAATTAGAACGAAATCTTGCAAAAATCGCTGGACCTGTTATCGAAACTGTCAGCTCTGTCCCAATGCCTAAAGACTCCTACTTCAAAAATATACAAAATCTTTTTGACAGGCTTGAGGGGGTAGATAAAGTCTTGACCGACCCTAAAATCACAACAGTGCGACTTGTAACTAATCCGGAAAAAATTGTCATCAAAGAAACACAACGCGCGTTTATGTATTTTTGCCTATACGGTATGTGCATTGATGCTGTTATAATCAACCGTATATTCCCAGAAGGTGTAGATGATCAATTCTTTGATTTTTGGAAACAAACACAACAGCAGTACATAGAAGAGGCAGAAAACTACTTCTCAGATGTACCGAATCTAAAAGTTAATCTCTTTGATGACCAAATAGTTGGCGTGTCAGGTTTACAGAAATTAGGGGATATTCTCTATCCAGATATTGATCCTGCTGATAGATTTTCACAACGGAATCCTTATCAATTCAACAAAGTTGATGATGGGTACCAACTTATCATGCAACTTCCATTTCTGACAAAGCAGGAAGTGAATCTTAACAAACAGGCAGATGAATTGATTATTACCATCGGTGGTTTCAAAAGACATGTTGCTTTGCCACGCAGTTTATCCAGCACCAAAGCGACTGGCGCAAAACTTACAGGACAACAACTTATTGTCACGTTCACGTAAACTTTCTAC
>VXOP01000053.1 GCA_009839975.1 Candidatus Poribacteria bacterium | reverse complement strand
CTTATCGCACCGGGACCTACGCGAAGACCTACTATGAAACTGTTTAGGGCAAATCCGGCAGAATACGCGTTTGGTATTCTACATTGATAAGGATATCGCACCTACCGGGGAATGGAAATGTGTAATTATTTTCATATTTCACCATAATCTTCATGTGCTATCAAGTTGGACCCCACTGTGTGAGAAGAGAAAAGGGAATTTTTGGAATTTTTTGACATGATGCGTCACTTTGTGATAAAATTCTACAATAGAGAAATTATAATACAGATTTCACATGTATGCATTAATTTTAATTTAAAAGAAGTATTGGATTAACCGAGGTATATAATAGGAGAACATGATCATGGAGAACCATAGTTATACGCCGAGTGAAATTGAGCCGTATTGGCAAACTGTCTGGAGTGAAAAGGAAGTTTTTAAGATACCCAACGACATTGAAACATTAGAACAAAAACCGAAATTTTACGTTCTCGGCATGTTTCCATATACTTCAGGAGCAGGACTTCACATCGGTCACGCGAAAAACTATGTGCCTACAGATGTCATCGCAAATTACAAGCGGATGCAAGGATTCCATGTCATGCACCCAATGGGGTGGGATGCTTTCGGTCTACCGACAGAACGCACTGCAGTGCGTGAAAATGAACACCCAGCACACATAACAGAACGAAATACTGAGACGTTTCAACAACAGATACAACGAATCGGCCTTACCTACGATTGGTCCCGCAAAATTGACACCTCACTCCCCGATTATTACCGATGGACACAGTGGATATTTCTGCGTCTCTATGAAAAAGATTTAGCATATCTTGCCGATGTTCCTGTCAACTGGTGCCCTGCTCTGGGTACTGTGCTATCTAATGAAGAGGTAAAGGACGGAAAGTATGTTGAGACAGGTGATCCCGTTGAACGTCGGTTAATGAATCAATGGATGCTAAGAATCACGGCTTATGCCGAACGTCTCCTGGACGACTTGGAACTTTTAGATTGGCCCGATGGTCTAAAAGAGATGCAGAGAAATTGGATAGGTAAGTCAGAAGGTGCAGAGATAACATTTGACATAAAGGATAGTGACGCGAACTTCACAGTTTTTACAACAAGACCAGACACGCTCTTCGGTGCAACCTACTGTGTGTTAGCACCTGAACACCCGCTTGTGACAGAGATAACGCGTTCAGAATGCTCCTCAAACGTTGAATCTTATGTAAATGAAGCAACAAATAAATCTGACCTTCAACGCACTGACCTTGCAACTGAAAAGACAGGTGTATTTACTGGTGCGTATGCAATCAATCCATGCAATGACCAACCCATCCCAATATGGGTTGCTGACTATGTTCTCATGACCTACGGAACAGGCGCGATCATGGCTGTTCCAGGACACGATGAACGAGATCATGAATTTGCCTCCACGTTTGATATTCCTATCGTTGAAGTTATTAGCGGCGGAAACAGACCGATTGCCGAGGAAGCTTTTGAAGGAGACGGAGTCTGTGTTAACTCCGCCTTTCCCCCATACGATCTAAGTCTGAATGGTCTAAAGACCGATGCAGCTAAAAAGCGGATGATTACGTGGCTCGAAAGTAAGAAAAAGGGCAAAGGGCAAATACAATATCGTCTGCGAGATTGGTTATTCTCAAGACAGCGGTATTGGGGTGAACCTTTCCCGCTGGCACATCTTGATGATGGAACTATTGTTCAACTGCCAGATGAACACCTTCCGATTGAGCTACCACCGATAGATGCTTATAAACCGACAGAAGATGGAAAACCCCCGCTTGCTCGCGCTGATGAGGCATGGTTGAAAGTGAGGTTGCCTGATGGCAGAATTGCCACACGCGAAACTAACATCATGCCGCAGTGGGCAGGATCATGCTGGTACTATCTCCGATACCTGGACGCACATAATACAACAGCACCTTTCAATTCTCAATTAGAACAATACTGGATGCCTGTTGACATCTATATGGGTGGAACTGAACACGCTGTGTTACATCTCCTCTATGCACGATTTTGGCACAAAGTGTTATACGACTGCGGCTTAGTTTCTACAATTGAACCCTTTCAAGCACTGCTTAATCAAGGTACTATTCTGGCTGAGTCGTTCCAAGATGAAGCTGGAAAATACTATTACCCCCATGAAGTCAAACGTGAAAATGATAAAGCAACTGTAAAGACTTCAGGAAAACCGTTGCATGTCCAGATGGAAAAGATGTCAAAATCACGTTTTAATGTTATCAATTCCAATGATGTCGTAGAAAAATATGGTGCGGATTCTCTGAGACTCTATCTACTCTTTATCGGACCGGTTACGAAGAGTGCACCGTGGCAGGACGCCGGTGTGGAGGGTGTATATAAGTTCCTACACCGTGTCTGGAGACTCGTTGTGAACCCTCACAATGGTGAACTAAATGAAAAGTTGAAAAACGTTGATGGCACTTCAGAATCAGAACTTTGGCGGGAATTGCATAAGACGATCAAACAGGTAACAGAAGATACTGAATCTATTGACAAGATGAACACCGCTATAAGTCAGATGATGATTTTCGTTAACACTGCAACGCAAACAGAAACACTTCCGATAGAGACGGTGAAGACATTCCTTCATCTATTGTCACCTTATGCACCTCACATTTCTCAAGAGTTGTGGCATCGTCTGGGAGAAATCGGTTTCATCGCGCACAACACATGGCCAAAACATGATGAGAGTATCCTTGAAACTGAAACTATGACGATAGTTGTTCAAGTCAACGGAAAACTCAGAAATAGACTTCAACTTCCTGTTGATGCGCCAAAAGAACAAATTGAAGAAAGCGCGCTTGCGGATGAAAGAGTTCAAAAGTTTATTGAAGGCAAAGAAATTCGGAAAGTTATTTATGTTCCGAATCGTCTTATCAATATTGTAGTTTAGGAAGGTTGGAAGATATGAAAATATACGCGAATTTACACGTTATATCTCTTGTAGGTATGTTCTTTCTGTTTTCTATCGTATTTCAGTTAGAGTCTGAAGAACACAGCGGAAAGTTTGTTGTGGCAATCCGAGAACCTTTACAAAACGAAGATGGATTCCGCTCAATCACACGCACCTTGGAAAAAGGACGAGATACATCAAATTGGTGGGAATACTATCAGTACAATATCTGCTCCATGAATCCAGATGGAACAGACTTCCAACGTTTAACCGATGATGGTGTCTCTTACAACCCACGTTGGTCACCAGATGGAGAACGAATCGCATACATATCCGGAATTGAAAGATCGAAATCACTCTATGTGATGTCTGCAGATGGCACTGAGAAAAAGCAGTTAATTAAGAGAGCGTATGACATTCATGATTACTGGTGGTCGCCAAAAAGTAACGCAATTTTAGTCGTCGTAGAGATTGACCGACCAAAAGACCGATTGGAAAATTGGGAAGTAACAGTTGAAGGAAAAATAAAACGGTGGCGAAGTGAACGGTGGGCAAAAGGTTGGCTACATTGGGATCAGAATGGTGAAAAGGTTCAAGAACCGAATAGAAGAATACTTGAGATACTACCGAAAGGGATAAGTTGGCCAGAGTGGTCACCGGACAGAAGATGGATCGCTTTTAAGACGGATAGTCTGCTTGCACTAGCAGAACCAGATGTTGTCAGTATGGGAAGATCCTGGTTTCTACAACTTGATGAACCACCGTGTGGCAACATTGAAGAATGGTCACCAGATGGTAAGCACGTCCTGTTTTATACATCAGGTGAGATCTGTACGGTTTCTGTGGAAAAAGGAAAGATTAAGAACTATCGGAATCTCAGTTTGTATCCTGGTCGTGAAGCGACATGGTCACCTGATGGAAATTACGTTGCCTTTATTGGCAATGATTCAAACAGACGTAGAACCAGTGAGATTTTTACAATACACGTTGAAAGTGGAAAAATGGAACAGATAACATCAACTATCTACGATTTCATCAATCTTCACTGGAGATAAAGGAGACGCATAACAAACATATAGTGATAGCGAAGAGATACTTATGACAAATTTAGAAAAGAATATTGGTGAAAATGATGGGGGTAACCTATCCATCATTCCATTAGGGGGTCTGGGTGAATTCGGACTCAATATGATGGTCTATGAAACCGAGCAGGATATTATTGTAATTGATACAGGATTCATGCTACCGAATTCAGACATGCCTGGGGTAGATCTCATATTTCCAGACATTCACTATTTGGTTGAAAGACAGGAAAAGGTACGCGGCATACTATTGACACACGGTCATGAAGATCACATAGGTGCTTTATCCTATGTATTACAGCAGATTGATGCACCTGTGTTCGGGACGCAGTTAACACTCTCAATAGCAAGTGGCAGATTGAGAGAATACGGGGTATTGGATAAGGCGGAATTAAACGCTATTGTGCCGGGGGATAAAGTAAGTTTAGGAGATTTCTCGGCTGAGTTTATTCATGTCACGCACAGTATACCAGATTCGGTAGCAATTGCCCTGCAAACCCCCGCAGGTGTTGTTGTCCATACAGGTGATTTCAAATTCGACGCAACCCCTGTTGATGGTAAGTTAACGGACATTCAGACTTTAGCACGACTCGGATCGGAAGGTGTACAATTGCTGCTTTCCGATAGCACAAATGCTAACTGGCAGGGACAGACTCCTTCAGAACGTAGTATTCTTGACTCAATTGACAGTATCTTCCAAAAGACTGAACAGAGACTTTTTCTTTGCACTTTTTCATCAAGTCTACATCGTCTACAACAGTTTATTGATTTAGCAGTAAAACATCGCAGACTCGTTGCTGTAACAGGCCGTTCCCTTATAAACCATATCCGTACCGCAACAGAACTGGGTCACCTCAAGATTAATGTAGACTATCTGATTGACGCACGAGATGCCTCCCTGTATAAACCCCATGAGATAGTAATTCTTAGCACTGGTAGCCAGGGTGAACCCCGTTCCGCTATGTCCTTAATTGCGCTTGATAATCATCCCTTCTTAAAGGTTGAACCGAATGACACTGTGGTAATCTCGGCGCGGATTATTCCAGGAAATGAAAAAACCGTAGGTAATGTCATTAACCATCTACTCCGACGTGGAGTGACTATTTACCACGAACGGAATGCTAATGTCCATGTGTCTGGACACGGTTCAAGTGAAGACCTTAAACTCATGCTCAACCTACTCAGACCAAAGTTTTTCGTTCCTATCCATGGAGAATATCAGAATTTAGTGAGGCATGCTGAACTGGCAGAATCTGTAGGAATCGCGAGAAGTAATATCAATGTGGTTGAAGACGGTGAACTGATTAGTCTGACCTCAGAGTCTTGTGAAGTGTTTGAACGACAGGGAAGATCAGGCAGGGTTTTAGTTGATGGAAAACCAGATATTGAACTTGAGGATATTGTCCTGCGGGACCGTATCCAACTCTCTCAAGATGGTATGGTGATCCCGATAATAGTCTTACAGAGCGATGGCGGCGCGATAGCAACGGAGCCTGAGATAATTTCTCGTGGATTTGTCTATATTGATGATTCGGAGGAACTTTTCACTGAAGCAAAGGATATTACCAAGAATGTCATTGAGAACCTAACGGATGAACAGAGACAAGAAACGGAAACTGTCCAAGATGAAGTTAGGACTGTGCTCCGCAAGTTCTTCTCTAAGCAGATGCAACGTAGTCCTTTAGTTTTACCTGTTGTGATGCGGGTTTAAGTCAATGCGATCCGTAAATGCTCTAATTATCCGATTTCAACGTTTGTGCGCGTTTCATAAAGATACCGTTATCCACAACCCATTGTGCGTAACCGATGTTGCCGTTATCGGTGAGATAGTCAATCCGTTTATTCAGAAACTCAAGTAATTCCGTGTTTTCACGTGCAACAGTGAACCCGCCATATTCTACCTGTTCATCAAGAGCGGTAACAACGAAAGTACCAGCAGATGCAGCCGCAGCATCTCGGTTGCCGATTTCACCGCGTGCAAGCGCGTCAATCCTGTTGTCTTGTAGGCTGATTATCAATACCAGTTCTTCTGGTAGTGCAATAAGCGGTCGCAGAATCAACGGGTGAAAATCTTGATTCGGCATATTCACAGGATAGTTGACTTGCGGCATATTGTCTACGGATGGGTAGAGTGTAAACCTGTTTTCTATATTCGGTGTTGAACCCGCCGCAGTAATCTTGTAGTCCACTGTGCCGTCTGCAATAACCGATCCTGTGGGTGTGTCAATCCGTGTGCCTGCAGCAACAACACCATTAGCATCAACGATCCCTGTAATTTGAAGTAAACGTGCTTCACCGGTTGTCCCCCGTAGCACACCTACGCGGACATCACGCGTCAGATCTGTATAATTTTGGATACGTCCTGCATCTTCAGCACGTACCAGAAGCGATTGACGAAACACAATGTGAGGTGTTGTGAAGGTAACAAGCGGTGTACCAGTTGCGTCCTTCGTCCGATCCTCAAGGATTGTGATGCCGCCACCGATAATATCATAGTTAGCAGTAGCAGCCAAAAGCCAGATGTTTTCCCATTGAGAGATCGGTTTCCTTGTAAAAGACAGGTTAGGGGTTTCCATGACTTCAAGTGCAGTCAGAAGGTCTGCTTCATAACCGTGATGTGTATGTGCTAAACTGTAACTCACAGGTGAAAAAGCGTCATAAAATCCGAGTTTGAGAACACGTGTCTGCTCTGACACGCGTGTGTCATCAATGACATTTATAGCGTTTTGGTATTCACAACTGATTGATAGCACGCAAAGTGCTAAGAAAACAATAAACAAATTTCGCATAGGATATTTTCTATAGAATGTGTAATTAGCATTGCCATAAAAGTACCGAATGGTCTTCGCTACCACTCGCAATTATACTGCCATCAGGAGAATATGCTACACTTCGGACAGAACCGATATGACCTTTCAAGACTTTTTTAACATCTCCTGTTTCAGCATCCACCAAATGGACTGCACCATCCCTTCCACCGATAGCAATTGTTTCACCATCAGGTGAATACGTAACACCCCATACATAAAATTTGAAATCCACAAGCGTGGTTTTTCGTTTTGATGTGAATGCATCCCACAATCGTACCGTCCCGTCAGAACTTCCTGTGACGATTGTTCCACCATCGGGTGAAAAGTCGACAGAATTTATGACATGTGTATGTCCTTTCAGCGATGCTTTTGACTGACCTGTCGCAGCTTGCCAAAGTATAACCAACTCATCCGAACTTGCAGTTGCAATAGTGCTGCCATCAGGTGAATATGCCAAACTTCTGATTGATCCTGCATGACCTTTCAGTGTTGCCTTCGGTTCTTCAGAAGCGACATCCCACAGAATGCCAATATTATCTGCACCACCACTTGCAAGCGTGCTTCCATCGGGGGAATACGCCAATGCTCTTACATAATCTCTATGTTCAGAAAGCGTTGCTGTCGGAAGTCCTGTAGAACTATCCCATAACCATATCTCTTCATAACTACCGGTAGCAACAGTGTCACCATCAGGAGAATATGCTACACTCCACACATATTCTGTATGTCCTGCAAGGAGACTGACCTCTTCTCCGCTCTGTATATCATATATCCAAGTTCCAATGTCTCCTGCGACAGCAAGGCGCGTGCCATCAGCAGAAAATGCTACATTACCAATAATACTACTTTTTCCGAGTCGAAACTTTGCTCCCTCTGGAAGTTTTGAATGTGTACCTATCTGTTCTTTATCCGTGTTCATGAAATGTCCGATTCCTTTCATCGTTTGAAGCAAGTATAACACAAGAATCAGGTTTTATCAATTCCTTTAAAACACAATCTCAAACGCTTCACCAGGGGATAAAGCATCCCATCGACGAATCAGTTTCAACAACCCTTGTCGCATTTCCTGAATCTGCTCTGGTGTAGTGTTTTCAGGAAGTTCTTTACTTTCATGGTTGATTAGATTGCGTGATGGGTTGTTCCATCTTTCTGCCAGTAAGAGAGCGACAATCGGTTCAACTTCTAATGCTTCTTTAGGTATCTTGAAGGGACGTTCAGATGTAGGGAGGCTAAAATCAGGAATATTGTAACCTTGTGCAACGAGTCCAAAAAACGCGTTTTTATATCCAAGCGTTTTTTCTACGACATAGTGTGCAAAATCATGTTGTGCAAATCCACGATGGATATGTGTCCAGGTAACGCTGCCATCTTCACGGATACAGGTTAAGGTGTCGGGTCGGTGTTTGTGCTGATTCTTGCCTTTTTTGAAACGGATGCGCATTTCTTATAGGTTCTGTTCCTCAATTTGGTGAAGTGCTTCGCTTATATATCTTTGCACCCATTCGCTTTCAGTCGTTTCTGCTAATGTGTTAAGGGCAGCTACTGCCTGCGGGTTACCTATTCTTCCTAACGCGACGACAGCCGCGGAACAGACCGACCTATTTGTATCTGTAATGCTGCTAATCAGTGCTTCAATCACTTGTGTAGGTGGCGTTTGATTTCTCTCTTTTGTTAAACCTAATTCTCCAAGTGCAACGACTGCCGCGCATCGCATATCGGGTTCCTCATCCTGTAGGAAAGGGATGAGTCCTTCTACTGCGCGCGCATCTCTAAGGTGTCCGAGGGAAGATATAGCAAACCGACGGACAGTTGTATCTTCGTCGGACAGTGCATTAATCAACGGTGTGATTGCATGCACATCACCGACCCCTCCTAATCCTTCAGCTGCGTATGCGCGGATATCAGCAGAGTCAGATCGCAATTTGCGGAGCAGAAATCGTGTCGGAAAGTATCTCCAATTCCTTAGAGGTCCGTGTTTGTGTATCAAAATATGCACAAAACGACGGAGCTTCTGTTGCGGTGATAAATCCGAAAGTGAGTTGGAGGATTCGTTTGCCATACTTGTGCCTTGATATATTGTGAATTGTTCACAGTATAACACAATCACTGTATTGTGGCAAATGCTGTAAAAAAGAGAGTATTCAGCAACACTAAACTACAGGGAAATTCCCAATTCTTTGCCTATCGTATAGACATCTTTATCACCACGACCGGATAGACAGACTACGATGGTCTTGTCTGCACCGAGTTTCGGTACAAGCTCACGAAGGTAGGCGATGGCATGCGCGGATTCTAATGCTGGAATGATACCTTCTGTCTCTGACAATAACTGAAAACCCTCTACCGCTTCAGCATCGGTGACAGGAACATATTCTGCTCTGCCGGTTTCTCTGTAATAACTATGCTCTGGTCCTACACCGGGATAGTCTAAACCAGCTGAGATAGAATGTGCGGGTGTAATCTGTCCATCATCTTCTTGTAATAGATAACATTTTGCTCCGTGGAAAACACCGACACTTCCTGCAGTGAGTGGGGCTGCATGTCTTCCGCTACGGATACTCTCACCCGCTGCTTCAACCCCGATAAGACGTACATTTTCATCGTGATAGAACGGGTAGAACATACCGAGCGAATTACTGCCACCCCCGACACAAGCAACGACACAATCGGGTAGTTTTCCCTCCTGTTCTAAGACCTGCGCTCTTGCTTCATCACCAATGACTGCTTGAAAATCCCGGACAATCATAGGATAAGGATGTGCTCCTACGACAGAACCGAGTAGTAGATATGTTGTCCGGACATTCGTAACCCAGTCGCGAAAACAGGCATTGATAGCGTCTTTAAGCGTGCGCGAACCGGAATCTACTGGGACAACTTTGGTGCCCATCAACTGCATCCGAAAGACGTTCAGTGCTTGTCTTTCAATATCCTCTTCACCCATATAGACTTCACATTCCATATCAAATTTTGCTGCGACAGTAGCAGTTGCAACGCCGTGTTGTCCTGCCCCCGTTTCGGCTATGATACGTTTTTTACCCATCCAGCGCGCCAGCAGGATCTGTCCTATTGCACTGTTGATTTTATGTGCGCCTGTATGATTCAGGTCTTCTCTTTTTAGGTATATCTTCGCGCCACCGAGTGTTTGCGTGAGACGTTCTGCGTAGTAAAGCGGATTAGGACGACCAACATATTCTCTGAGATAGTATTGAAATTCCTTTTGGAAATCAGAATTGTCTTTGAGCTCAGTATACGCATCTTCTAATTCTATGAGTGCTGGCATAAGCGTTTCGGGGACATATCTTCCTCCGAACTGTCCGAAGTGTCCAGTTGCATTAGGCAATTGTTGCATTTAAGTTCTCCAATTCTTTAGTAGATTAGCACATAATACCAGATTAACGCGATTCATAGCGGTAGGTGCGATTGCCCTATCGCACCGATTTTCTTTAATCGAAGGTTTGATCGATTTAATACTGATGGATTCACAACAGTATCTGGTAGTTTGCCGCTTAATACCTCCGCAACGCAGGTTGCTGCTGTTACCTGCAATTCAAGGATTGATTCTTCAGAAATAAAGGCTGCATGAGGTGTCATGATTATGTTTTCAAGGTCTAACAACTTTTCATTCTGTTTGGGTGGTTCTGTTTCTAAGACATCTAATCCTGCACCAGCAATTTCCTTGTTTTGTAATGCTGTGAAGAGTGCCTCTATATCTACAATCCCACCACGCGCAGTATTGATCAGATATGCAGTCGGTTTCATAGCACGAAATTCTTCCATACTGAACATGTGATAAGTTTCAGTTGTTAAGGGTGCATGTACTGAGATATAGTCTGATGTCTTGAGTAGTTCATCAAAAGTAACCTTATTAGCACCATGTGATTTGATGACTTCGGATTCTGTTCGTGGGGAATAGACATTCACTATAAGTCCGAATGCCCTTGCCTTTGGTATGAGTGATTTCGCGATGCTACCAATCCCAACGGTTCCTAATGTTTTGCCGCGTAGTCTATACATCTTCTGTCCAATGTTCTGATCCCAGATACCAGATTTCACGGCTTTATTGTAACGTGTGATTTTCCGCGCGCAAGTAAGTATGAGTGCCATAGCATGGTCGGACACTTCATCAACACAGTATGTCGGGACATTCGTCACAATAATTCCGTTTTCTGTTGCAGCATCAACATCTATGTTATCAAGACCGATGCCGTATCGTGCGATAATTTGACACTGTAAAGCTGCGACGATGACAGGTTCACGGACAGGTTTCCAGCATGTGAGTATCCCATCCACCATCGGTGCATAGGTCAGGAGTTCAGTTTCATCACCGGTCTCTGCTACAATTATCTCTGATCCAGCATTCACCAAGACCTTTCGTTCTGGTTCAAGTGAACTCCAGGCGTAATCTGTTATGAGTACTTTGAAGTTGTCTTTCATATTTTTTCGTCAAAAAATTATTACAAGAATACTTTGCCAGGATTCATCAAGTTCTGCGGATCAAGTGCATTTTTTATTGCTCGCATGAGGTTAACAGCAGCACCATGTTCTTTTTCTAACGCGCAACGTTTCCCGATGCCGATGCCGTGTTCACCTGTGCATGTTCCACCCATCTCCAAGGCAATATCTACAATCTGATTGCTAATATTCTGTGCTTCTGCCAATTCTTCTCTGTTGTTCGGTTCAAGTGGGAAGACAACATGGAAGTTTCCATCACCTACATGTCCAAGCATAGTTGCCATCAGTTGAGAGGTATCAAGCAATGCTCTGGTCGTGTTGATACAAAGTGCTAACTGAGAAATCGGCACACAGACATCCGTAACATAACCAACTGAACCTGGACGCAAGTTGAGTGCTGCATAGTAACTATCATAACGAGCCTGCCACAGCTGTTTGCGTTCCGTATCGTCCGTTGTCCACCGAAAATCTCCGTTACAATTGACTGACGCTATGGATGCAGCAATTTCTGAACTCTCTGCGACGGCGTTTGGTGAACCGTGAAACTCAAAGAAGAGTGTCGGGGCAACATCGTAATTGAGTCTTGAGTATTTGTTGACTGCGTCCATCTGTAATGCGTCCAACAATTCTATTCGCGCGAGACTAATACCCGCATCCATCAATTTTAGGACGGTGTTCACAGCAGCATCAACTGTTGGGAATGCACACACTGCTGCAGCGACTGCTTCTGGCAACCGTGCTAACTTTACTGTAATCTCTGTAATAATACCTAATGTGCCCTCCGACCCAATGAAAAGCCGTGTCAGATCATATCCTGCTGCTGATTTTCGCGATCTTCCACCGGTACTTATAATATTGCCATCTGCTGTTATTACTGTCAGACCGAGAACGTTGTCCGACATCGTTCCGTAGTAGACAGCACTCGTGCCTGAAGCGCGTGTCGCTACCATGCCACCCAAAGATGCATCCGCACCCGGATCAACAGGAAAGTGAAGTTGTGTTCCCAATTTAGCAAGATGTGTATTGAGTTCTAATCGTGTAACACCTGCTTGCACAGTTGCATCCCTATCGCTCGGATTCACACTGAGGATACGGTTCATTCGGTTTAGTGACATACAGAGAGCACCTTCAGAAGAAACTACTGCACCCTCAACACCTGTACCAGTCCCATAAGGGATTATCGGTTTATTATATTTTGCACATATCTTAACAATCTCAGAGACCTCTTTATTGGAGTCAGGAAAAACAACCGCTTCTGGCAGTGCACCTTGGTGATATGATGCATCCTTTGCATGTGCTTCCCGGATGGTTTTGTCGATGGTGTATCGTGTTCCGAGAAGTGATTGGAATTCTCTATGGATTTGTTGGCTATGGTGTTGGTTCATGCTATCGGTATTTTAGCATGAATTGTGGGTAGTAGCAAGGGAAAGTGAAGAGACTGTCTTTGATAGTTTAATCTGGAAATGTTACCCTCTCATAGATTTTTTCCAAAGACAATTCGCATGCAATTGAAGCAATCGGAATCTGCTGATTAATATCCTGAAAACTGGTATAACCCCATTCATCAGGTTTTCGTAGGAAACGTTCCACATTCACTTTATCCTGAGAAACGATGATATATTCTTGTAAGGATTCAATCTGACGGTAATGTGAGAATTTCTCACCCCTATCAAACGCTTCTGTGCTGGGAGAGAGTATCTCAATAATAACTATTGGATTGCGTAACGTATCAAATACATCGTCTTCAAACTCTGGCTCTTGGGATACAACTACAATATCTGGATAGAAATATGATGCTATTGTCGGAGACCCGACGCGCATTTCACCGATATATACCTCAATTTCCCTATCTCTTATTTGCGGGTGAAGTTCAGCAGCGATATTGAATGAAATAAGATTATGGGCGCGACTTGCCCCTGACATTGATATAATCTTTCCTTTTACGTATTCATGTCTGACCGTTTCTGCATCTGGGACAAATTTACGTTCAAAACTGATGTATTCCTCTGGAGACAGAATTGTTTGTGCAGCACCTGTTGCCACGGTTTCCTCCATAAATAACTGATAGTCCAAGTAAGATTCATGTTATCATACCTGCCTATTTTTGACAACGGAAAAGAAACTGTTGTCATTTTTGTATTTTTCTGACAATAGAACATTTAGGCTGTCAATAAACAAACATTACCAGTTATCTCGGGTTACATATAGTGACCGATTTTCCATCGGTAGCGAGACACGTTGACCGCCTAACCGACTCGACTCAATTATACCCATCAATGTTTCTTGACTTCGTCTTGCCAAATGAACGGGGCCCTTAGTCTCTCTGTCTTCGTCAAGTGCTTCTGCAACATCTGTAATTCCCATCAAAGTTCCTGTAGCACGAGATGTTTCAGGAAACGGAACTTCCTCATAGAAAGTGCCATCCTTCTTACGAAATTGGACTTCGCGACTGTTGTTCTGGATTCGGATTTTGCCCCGACTACCACACACCTCATATTCGGGTCCCGTTCCTGCGGTATTATAGCCGTGGACACCATTAGCATAGCGAATATAACCACTTGTGATAGCAGGATCAGCATTGAGACGATTGCCATCCCAATCAGATTCCTTACAAGAAATAGTACCTTGAACGAAGTCAACTTCAGGGTCACCCGCCAGAAACATGAGCATATCAGCTGCATGGGTCAATCCCCAGAGTGCGGAATGTGCCCCGTATTGTGCGATGGTACACTGAATATCTCCTATTTCACCCGCGTCAACGAGTTCGCGCACCTTGCGATAAATCGGCATGAAACGACGTTGGGTCCCATAGTTGAACTTTACACCGTGTTTTTGAACAATTTCAACCATGATGTCCGCCTCCTCCATAGAACAACAGAGCGGTTTTTCACAGTAAATACCCTTGACACTGTTCTCAGCAGCGTAAACAGTTATATCTGCATGCGGTCCAGGGCGCGTGGCAATACAGACGATATCGGGTTTCTCTTTTTCAATCATCTCTTGGTAATCTGTATAGGCGCGTTCGGCACTGTATCGTTTTCGTATAGCTTCAGCTTTCTCTTCAAAGACATCCGAGACAGCGACAAGGTCTGTTCTATCGCATGCAACCGCAGCAGCAGCGTGTGAAAAAGGCTGCCAGATGAAGTTGTCAGGACGGTGTGCAACTTCATCATCTATGGTTGCTCCCATCCTGCCGCATCCAATCAGACATGTTT
This sequence comes from Candidatus Poribacteria bacterium, assembly GCA_009839975.1. Lineage (GTDB taxonomy): Bacteria > Poribacteria > WGA-4E > WGA-4E > WGA-3G > MSPOR6. The sequence continues at coordinate 15,698 of VXOP01000053.1, read as the reverse complement.
TATAGGTTCGTGGCATGTGTTCCTCCTATGGGAATTATTCTCCGGAATAGAGTTTTCCAAAATACGGTCGGTAACCAGCAGGACCCGGATATCCATCGAAAAATACTGGATTTTCTGGGAATTTCTTCTCACCCCCACTATGCAACCATTCGACCAATCCAGCATCTGTTCCCCGTTGTGAAATTTCATCGATTGCAGCAGCATGTATCTCTGCTACGATATCTTGATGCTGATCCTGAACATATTCTAAATCGCCAAGTTTGACAAGTTTTGAGTTTTCAGGTTTGGCAGCAACTTCTAAACTCCACTCCTGATTGAATGCGGTAAATAGCACGGCATTCTCTCTGTTTGCTGCCTGTCTCCATCTCTCAACACTTCCGCCGGAGAGTGCTATCTCTCTTTCACCGGATCCTCCTTCACGTGCAGGTGTCACAAAGTCATGACCGTGAAGACCATCGGGCCGGTCTTCACCGAGGATGTTTAGAACAGTTGGAAAGAAGTCTTGCGGTTGGACTATTACATTGCTCCGACCCGTGTCCCCTTCAGGTAAACGGACAAAGAGAGGGACGTGTGCTTCCTGTTCACGTACAGGCTGCCCCTTACCAAAAGAACCGCGATCACCCACATTCGTGCCGTGGTCAGCAGTCAGAATAACAGCAGTCTTCTTATCAAGTCCTGTGGACTCAAGTGCATCTAAAAATTGTCCGAAGCAGTGGTCCATAAAAGTCAATTTTGCTGAGTATTGGTGTTTGATATGTTCCCGTGCTGCATCAGAAAGCGCACGATTGTTTCTGCCGCCGAGACTGCGCGGGTCAATTCTACCATCATATCCAGGTCGCTTATCATATTTCTTCATAAACTCAGGCGGTGCGTCCCAAGGTTCGTGCGGATCAAAACAGTCTACCCATAGGAAAAAGTTTTCACGTTTCGCGTTATCTTTCAGAAATTGCGCTGCTGTATTGAAGAGTTTAGCGCAATTCCAATCTTCCAACGATTTCCTGTTTCGGTTTGCCCGCGCATAACTCCGGAGCATATTTGAGCGGAACGCATTATCATCAAGACTGTCAAAGAGTGCTTCTTTTGCCCAGTTATCGGGTAATGGGTCAGTGTCCATTATCCAATCCCTGTCCACTTCTGCACCACGTACGAATGTCCATGCGTGAAAGGGCCAATCAAAGTTATGTCCACCATTCACAAGATGCGGAGTGTCGTGAATCAGTTGTGTAGCATAGCCATTTTGTGCAAGTGTCCACGGCAATGTCTGCCGTTCATGTCTTAATGGTTTCCAAGAATGGAAAGGTGAACCGTATTGACCTGTAATGACATCTGTGCGATTAGGAATGGTTGGAAAACTGGCACAGAAAACACGATCATAAGCTATCGCCTTTGAGGCAAAACGGTCAAAGTTCGGTGTTTCTATCCAATCATTTCCATTTGCACCGATGTGATCATATCTTAACGTATCAATGACAATATAAGCGACATTCATATTATTTCTCCGATGGTTATAGTACAGTTTCTGTACCAAATATAAATTACGGCACAAGGATTGTGCCTACTACTATTCATTACCATTTTGGTATAGCACCGAGTAATAACTTCTGCTTCGGTGTTCCCTCTTCACGAAGTTTTGTAACACGAGGTCCGTTGAATGGTTCTCGCGACTTCATCCAAGCGTTCTGATAGCACATGAGACAGACGCGTCTACGCTGAGTAGAGGTATTTGCGGCACCCCGGTGCCACGTCCATCCATCAAACATGACTGCTTGTCCTGGTGATACCAGTACACGTTTTTCATCAGGAAGTTGAATTGGACTTGGCGGGGGACGAAATGGTACTCTGTGACTGCCGGGTTGGACAACAGTGGGTCCTGCTTCATCGGTCACTTCATCAAGATAGTACCCGCAATTTATCTGTGCGGGGAGGCTACCGTAGGGTGTGCCAAAAGGGTCAACCGGCCAAGGACCGTCGCGATGCCAGTTCTGGTCAGGTGTACCGGGTTCGGTGATACGAGCCGTAGCACTATGTAACTGAACACAAGTTCCCAAAATCGCCTCCATCCTTTTCATCACAGGAGGATTATCAAGTAGAAATGCGAATCTGTCGTCCTCTTCAAGAAGTTCACCGATAAACTGGTTTTTTTCGTGTCTTTCATAGCTTTCATCAAGTGCGTTTCGCAAATCTTCAATCTGTTCAGGAGTTGCAGCATCATTGACAATTAGGTAACCCCATTTTAGGAAAAAATTTACTTCCTGCTGTAATTCATGATCAAGTTCAATATTGAGATTAGGAGGCACTACCGGTCCTTCAGACATTAAACTATTCCTCCTTAATTGCCGCGCGATCCGCTGCAGCCCATGCTTCCCAACGTTCTTCGTCAGATTGAAGAAACCCAGAGTTACATCTCGGTTGAAGCTGCTCATCAACACCGAGAAGTCGCATGTGTTGATGATTATTTAATGCTTTTGCTTCTGCCAATAATTTCTGTGTATTTGTGCCAGTATGATGATCTGTATGTTTGAGCCACGTTAAGTTGTAGTAGATACTAAAGAAGTATCGCAACTGACCAGAAGTATTCGGAGTACCAGAATGAACAAGACCATTGTGAGTGATAACAACATCACCTGCCTTCATGCGAATAAGTTTTTCATCGGGATGTGGTTTTCCACGGTCCGCGTCTTCAATCGTTAGTGGTCTCCGATGTGAACCAATAATGACACGAAGTGGACCAAATTCATCCGTCAAGTCCTGCAAGTATGAAATGGCATTAACCGCGTTTGGACGATGATAAGCATCTGTAAAAGGAACATGTGCCCACCGATCACGATGCCATCCAGATACCCTATCCTCAGCTTTTTCCGGTTCAATAGAAGGAAATGCTGCAAGTGTAAGGTTGTCTAACTGAACAAATGGTCCCATGACTTTCTCAACAAATTCAAGGATCATTGGATTTGCTACTGTCGACCACATGAGATCAGGTGCTAATTCCAAAGTATTCCCAAACCATGTCTGTCCATTATTTGCAGCAGAAAGTTCTCGATGTTTATCTTTCCAAAGTTGCATCTGAACTTCATCAAAAACTCTTTCAAAGATGGTAAAACCATCAGTTTTATATGCTTCCAATCTTTCATCTAATGTCGTCATTGGAGTGTCCTGTTAAATGGATTATTCTGACTATGGTGAAATATGAAAAAAATTATACACTTACACACCCTGGTAGGTGCGATTTCCTAATCGCACCATTGGCGTCAATTTAAGAGTAATTATACCATGTATTCAACCCGGTAGGTGCGATTTCCTAATCGCATCGTTGTGAATTGTATAAGAAATAACATATTTCCCATAATCAATTATCTTTTTTATTGTATCTAAAGGTGAATATCTACTTGATACCACCTAAAATATTGTCAGCGATCTGCATAGTTTTGACAGCTTCGTCCAAATTCGCTGCTGGTAGTGAAATAGGTGAATTAGTTTTTATACGATCTAAAAAATACCTATTTTGTTCAACGGTGCCGCCACTTCCGGGTTCTGTAAGTTTGTGCTGCGTGCCATCACAGAAAACTGTACCGTGAGATACTCCCTCAAGATATGCAGAAATGTTTTTGCCATGAATCTCATATCTTTCAAGTCGTGCATCTGTTGTATAGTTCGCAATGAGTTGTGCTACACAACTATTTTCAAATAGGATCATTGCAGCATGTATATCCTTGAAGTCTGAGATTGTTCGCTTAACAAAGCTATAGACTTCAGTAACATCCGATTCTGCAATTGCACACAGTGTATCTAATGCGTGGATTGGTGTTTCCAGAAACATATTATCCATCAGTATTTCAGGAAATCTACCAGATTGTGCTAAACGCGTAATGCTCTTATGGAATTCACCAACAAGTTGAGTGATGTATCCCCGTGCTTTTACCATCTGCGATGCTTGCACAATAATCGGATGAAAACGACGATTCCATCCAACCATCCCTTTTGCCCCGGTTTTTTTAGCAACATCACGCAAATTGATTGTTTCTTTAACATTCATCCCAGGGGGTTTTTCAAGCAATGTATTGATACCACGTTCTAAACAGGGTAAGGCTGCTTCCCCGTTAAGATGTGCTGGTGTAGCAACAAAAGCTGCATCAAGTGTTTCATTATCCAGTAATTCTTCTATATTATCATAACGATTTGGAATGTTGAATAACTTTCCTGCGTTATTTCGTGCGTCTTCTGCTGGGTCGCAGACAGCAACAAGCCGAGTATCATCAAACTCTGACAAGATTTGCATGTGCCCGCGTCCACGACTACCACATCCAATAACACAAACATTTAAATTAGCCATAATGCACTCCATCAATGCCTGATGTGAGGAGCTTCCATCACTTCACGTTGTTCTGGTGACATATCCTCAATATAGTCTGGATAATTAATTTGATGTGCGCCCGCACTGTATGCTTGAAAACCGGGACTAAACTTGTAGAGTAACGCCCGTCGCTGATGTTCGGCTTTCCAAGGGAGAGTACCGTGGGTTAATGTTTCAGTGAAAATCACAGCATCTCCAGCCTTCACATTGACTTCAAAGACCAAATTCTGATATTTCTCATAACGTTTCATGCTGTTGGGACAGGGTAGGTTTGCCTTATGACTTCCCGGTATCAACGCAAGACCGCCATCACCCGGACCTTCATCAGCTAACATAAATTCCACGACGGTCAGTCCGGTATAAATTCGTCCATATTTGAAAAAGTATGCTTCAGAAAAATTGGGACGTTCAATACCACCGCCGTGTAATGTACCCCCTTCGGTTCCGTTTTCCATCGCAATTAATCCTGGTCCGTGGTCAAGTCTGTATCTATTACCTAAAACTTCCTCCAAGTGAGGTTTAATGTTTGGATGCACCAATAGTGTCCGAAATGGCTCACACCATGGCTTTTCCCAAGCTAACATTCCACCCATATCCATTCGGTGTGCGGTACCAGAAAGTGCTGCGGATCCTCCTGCTAAGGAGTTCTCGCGTTCTCGCAATTGTTCAATGTGGTGGTCTATAGCGGCATTGCACTCTGCAACTTCTTCTGTTGAAAGTGCGTTTTCAACGATGAGATAACCTGTCAAATCAAATAGGTATTTCTGTTCTTCGTTCATACACTATTCCTCCTTTGTGACGACAACTCGGTTGAAGTGTTCCAGCGCGTAGACGACAATTCGTATATTAGCAATCTATAAAATGTCTGTCAAGAAAAAAAGCAAGAGGACAGTAAAAGGAATTCAACGTTCATGATAAAATTACCTTGAAAATAGTGAGAAAACATGACATAATTCTTATACAAGGAATTTAATCTATCTTGTGCGTTGATGTCCTGTTGACAGTAGATTACAAAAGTCATTGCACAAGAAAAAAGGAATGGATACATAATATGCCGCTTGGTAGGAAAATACGTTATGGAATGGTTGGTGGTGGACCGGACGCCTTCATCGGAGCAGTGCATCGGAAGGCTGCTGCCTTGGATGGTGAGATTGATCTGGTTGCTGGTGCTTTTTCATCGTCACCAGAAAAATCAAAACAACAAGGTGCTGAACTCTTTCTTGATGATAATAGAACTTACGGATCGTATAAGGAGATGGCAGAAAAAGAGAGTCAACTACCCGAGGGTGAACGCATCGACTTTGTCTCAATTGTTACACCCAATCACGTACATTATGATGTCGCAAAAACCTTCATAGAAGCCGGTTTCCACGTCGTCTGTGATAAGCCAATGACAACGACAGTTGAAGATGCTGAATCCCTCTGCAATTTAGTAAAATCAAATGATGTGGTCTTTGCCTTAACACACAATTATACCGGTTACCCAATGGTTAAACAGGCGCGTGAACTTGTTAAAGAGGGTAAACTTGGAACATTACGAAAAATCGTTGTTGAATATCCACAAGGTTGGTTGTCAACATTCTTAGAAGACGAAGGCGCAAAACAAGCTGTCTGGCGGACTGACCCCAAACAAGCCGGCGCGTCGTCATGTATCGGAGACATCGGTTCTCATGCTGAGAACTTGGCACACTACATCACCGGACTTGAAATGGAAGAGATATGTGCTGATATGACGACCTTCGTTGAAGGACGTTTGTTAGAAGATGATGGTAATATATTAGTTCATTATGAGAAGGGTGTCAGAGGAGTCTTATACGCATCACAGATATCGGTTGGAGAGGAAAACAACCTACGCATCCGTGTATATGGAACAGATGCTTCGTTAGAATGGCATCAGGAGAATCCTAACTATCTATCCGTACGTTTCCCCGATGGTCCCGAGCAGGTCTACAAACGAGGGAATGACTATCTTGCAGAAATCGTGCAACACAACTCAAGAATACCGTTTGGACATCCTGAGGCTTTTATTGAAGCTTTCGCCAACATCTATGTCAACGCTTCCCGCACAATGGCAGCAAAAATTGCAGGGGAGAGTCTTGGAGAATTTGATATTGATTTTCCAACTGTTCAGGATGGTGCACGCGGTGTCCATTTCATAAATACTGCTGTCGAAAGTGGTAAACAGCGTGGATGGGTTGATGCAAGTTATACACCACCTGCATAAAAAGAGTGAGTGATTGTAAGGAATACATAATTATATAAAGGAGAATTATAATGGCAAGACCTGTCACACTGTTTACAGGACAATGGGCAGACTTAACACTTGAAGATTTAGCAAAGAAAGCAAGTGAATGGGGATATGACGGTTTAGAACTCGCTTGCTGGGGAGACCATTTTGAGGTTGACAAGGCACTTTCTGATGATGCCTACTGTCAAGGGAGACACGATCTACTCGCTAAGTATGATTTGAAAGTCTGGTCAATCAGCAATCACCTTGTTGGACAAGCAGTCTGCGACAATATTGACGCACGGCATCAATCTATTTTGTCGGAGGATATCTGGGGTGACGGTGATCCAGAGGGTGTTCAAGAACGCGCAGCTGAAGAGATGAAAAATACGGCACGCGCTGCAGCAAAACTCGGTGTTGATGTCGTCAACGGTTTTACAGGTAGTTCTATCTGGCATCTGCTATATTCATTTCCACCTGTAGACCCAGCACAGATTGATGCAGGTTTTGAAGATTTCGCTAATCGGTGGAATCCTATTTTTGATGTCTTTGATGAAGTCAGTGTCAAATTCGGTCTTGAAGTGCATCCGACTGAAATAGCATTTGACATTGTCACTGCAGAAAGAGCCGTTGCGGCAGTCAATAGAAGAGAGACATTCGGTTTCAACTACGACCCCAGTCATCTCGGATATCAAGGTGTTGATTACGTTGCATTCATTGAACGACTCAGTGATAGAATTTATCACGTTCACATGAAGGATGTATGGTGGGCAGACACACCCCGATTATCCGGTGTTTTTGGTGGTCATCTCAACTTTGGGGATTCGAAACGTTTTTGGGATTTCCGTTCTATCGGTCGTGGCAGCATCAATTTTGAAGAGATTATCCGTGCGTTAAACAATATCGGTTATGATGGCCCCCTCTCAATTGAATGGGAAGATAGCGGGATGGATCGTGAACACGGTGCAAGTGAAGCGTGCGGTGCTGTGAAGGGTTTTGATTTTGAACCTTCTGCTGTCGCTTTTGATGCAGCTTTTGAGGAATAGTGCTTTGTTCAATTTCTATATTGTAGGTCGGGTTTCGCTTTGCTCTACCCGACCTACAATATAAAACTGGACAGAACAATAGTTTCAGAATATACCAGCCAGGTAGACATAATGTCAACATAATATCAACACATAGGAGAATAAAATGCCAGTCGTAATACCCCGCCTTATCGTAGAGATTTTCCAACATATTAACTTTCGTGGTAGGATGGGATATGTCTTAGAACCGGTGCCACACACGGGTAGAATTGGATTTCAGGACAATATTTCTTCTCTACGCGTTTTTAAAGGTCCGAATTTCTCAGGCAGTCCAAATTACAAAGTAAATCTTTATCAGCACGCCAACTTTAAAGGTAAAAAGTTATCACTCGGACCAGGATTTTACCCCAATTTGCATGATGTCGCCTATAATTTCGCAGACAGAGTCTCCTCTATCAATTTCGGTTCATCCATTGACGTTATCGGTCCAGAGTGGGGTACAATCCCTGTCATCGTTGACTGCTATGAACATACCGAATTTAGGGGCAGAAAGATTACAATACTACGGGATATAGCAAACTTACGTGATCCGCAAGGTGGTACCTGGTTTGAAGACAGGATATCATCTATACGTATCTTTAAGGGGCCCGATTTTCCAGCCGAAGGGGCAGATATCATCTTCTACGAACACCCAGATTTTGAAGGACAGAAACTACAAGTACGGATGGAACCTTCCGAATTCAAAAAAGAATTTCCAAACCTACATCTATTACCACAAAGTTTCGGTGATTCAATATCGGCTATAAAAATTGAGGGATGGGCATCGTCAGGTGAGTTTACTGAGATGGTGTTTGACGATGAATTCATCGGGAATGACATGCGTCCTGAGTGGCGTTGGGAAGACCCTCAAGGTGGTGGACAATGGTCAGAACGGCAAGGATACCTTGAAATGCGTACCGATCCGGGACAAGACTTGTGGCACGGTCCAAACGGACAGGGTGGTGATATGGACGCTCCCCGACTCCTAATGGAAGTATCCGAGGACTTCGCGATTGAAACACGCATGCGGATTTCACCACAACTTAGAGAGCATGGTGGTTTAATTGTGTGGAAAAATGCAAACCAATTTCTCCGTTTAGAAAAAACTTCCGGCCCACACGCTTTTAGAGGAGATGTCCGTTTCGAAAGACACGTTAACCGACGGTTTGCTCTTGTCGCACGCGGCGGGATGCGGAGAGTCAGAGAACTTTTCTTGCGACTGGAACGGCGTGGCAATCAATTCACTGCGTATGCAAGTCAGGATGGCATTCATTGGAGAGGAGTCGGGGTAACCCGCGTGGCGATGGGACCCCGTGTACAAGTTGGTCTGCATGCCCTGTGCCCAGGGAATATCCCACCAACATTAACAAGATTTGACTACTTCAGACTCTTTAAACGTAGAGGTGAAGTATCGCAATACCGTCCCATTGATGCCTTCGCCGTTGACCAAGTTTCAGATGAAGAGAGAGAAGACGATCTTGCTGACCGCCGTCGCCGCGCTGCCAGAGATCTGTATTAGACATCTGGTAATTTATTCTGCTAACCCAACACATAGGAGCGTTGTAATACGCTCCTATTATACTTTGAAACAAGAATCTATATGGAGATTTGTATGGAAACAATCGGTATTAGTGTTATCGGATGTGGTGGGATGGGAAGAAGTCTTGCAAATGCAGCAAATTCTGTTGAAGGAATAAACATTATCTGCGTTAGCGACCTCCAGGAGGAATTAGCACAAACCCTCGCTGATAACCTTGAAACAGAATACACAACTGACTACCATGCAATGCTTGAAAATGATGAGATCGACGTTGTATTGATCGCATCACCCCCATTCTTACACTCACAAATGACAGTTGATGCAGCAAAAGCTGGTAAGCACGTTTTCTCTGAAAAACCGATGGCACCTACCTTAGAAGCTTGCGATGCTATGCTACATGCTGCATCTGAGAATGGTGTCAAACTTACAATCGGATTGGTATGTCGCTATCATGCAACACATTCAAAAGTAAGAGAAATAGTGCATAGTGGTGAACTTGGCGCACCGGTGAACATGATGGTGCACCGCATTGGTGGTCCCTGGCGGGGTGGAAACCGAACACCTTGGCGTCTGGAGCGTGCGAAATCCGGCGGAAGTCTGATGGAGATCAATGCTCACGAAATAGACTTCATGCGATGGACTTTTGGAGATGTTAAATCTGTCTACGCTACTGGCGGGACGTACATTCAGGAAGATACAGATTATCCTGACATCGTATTAGCTTCACTCAATTTTGAGAACGGTGCTGTCGGATTACTACACTCAAGTCATGTTGCAGCGGTTGGGGGATATGGCGGACGTGTGGATTGTGAGAAGGGGAGTATCTACTTCCCGCAAATTTGGGGTGGAGACGCTGCCATCCAAATAAAGCCTTTTGAAAGTGAAGGCAGGAGCATCAGAATCGGCGATATTAGAGTACCATCACCTGTACAACAGGAAATTCGTGTATTTGTTGAAGCTGTCAGAAATGATACACAGCCTCCTATTACAGGAGTTGATGGACGTGCTGCTGTTGAAATCGCATTAGCCGCATATCAATCCGTGGAAACCGGAAAACTGGTCGAATTACCTTTGTAATGGAGGATAATATGAAACTATCTGTATGGGATGGTGGACTTTCAGATTCATACTTGAAACAGGTAACACAACTCGGGGCAGACTGCATTGACTTTGGAAATGGAGGTTCGTTTCCAGGGGTCAAGGAACAGGGGTATCCCGATCTGGATGAACTGCTAAAAATAAAAAAACAGATTCGCTCTTACGGGCTAGATATCAACCGAGTGACGCTCCCAAACATCACCGAAAAGTACATGAAAGGACTCCCCGATAGTGAAATAGAATTGGAGAACACATGTAATGCTCTTAGAGTGTTTGCCGAAGCGGGAGTCCCGATTGCACGTCAAAGGTTTTGGGGGGATACGTTTGACTACCTTATGACGCGATATGCAGCTGTTCATCGTGGCGGATATACCTCTCGGGGAGAAAGCCGCGCAGCAACAAAAAACCCTCCCGATACACCCACTTTGGAAGAACTTGACGAATGGTGGATACGTTTCTGTGAAGTCTACGGCGCATTAGTGCCAATTGCAGATGAATACGACATAAAACTCGCTATTCATCCATCAGATGTGCCAAATCCTGACACACCCTTTGGTAGTCTTGGATTTCATCGCGTCATTGATGCGTTTCCAAGTCAGAATGTCGGTTATCTATACTGTTGTGGTACGCGCGCTGAAGCTGGTGGAAGCGCAATCGTACTTGATGAAATAAACAACTACGGACGCAAGGGACGTATCTTTATGGTTCATCTCCGCAATGTGCGAGGTAGTCTTGCAACTGCAGGTGCATTTGAGGAAACGCTACTCGATGATGGTGACATGAATATGTTCAGGATCATAAAGGAACTTCAAAAGGTCGGGTTTGATGGATGTATCAATGCTGACCATATTCCAAGACTGGAAGGTAACGTTGGATTAGCATATTCTGTTGGATACATTAAAGCCCTGTTCGCAGCATTAGCAGCATAGTGATCTTCAAAAATAGAACAAGCCAGTTATAGTAACTTCAGAATCAATGAATCACTCCACAACGGGCGAGGCCCCTCGCCCCTACGATGGTCGATCTTCGTCATCGGTGTATGGGGTGAAATGTCTCATTAATTATTCACTTTACTATAAATCCAAACCGTTACCAAGAATCTGTCCTGAATGGAGAGGCTGGTAATTCCTCATTGTTCATAAGATTCGGCTCAGCAATTTGATTCCATCCGAATCGTACCGCGACAGGTGACGCAACTGCATCGCTTGATACGACGACAGTATCACCATCAATAACTGCGACAGCATCAACAAACACTTGGTCTTCACCTGCAATTTGGAACCAGGACAACTCCTCATCATGCCGTGCCGCTAAACCGCTACCGACATGGTCAAAACTTAAACGGATTGAATTCCCTTCTATCTGCATGGATTTGTATAGTGGCCCCGAACAGACGAGATCATCCTGACCGTAAGTCTTGGCGAGTGCCCAATAAGCAAGTCTCAAACCAACATCCTGTTTATTGCGTGGATGAATATCTTTGACGTTACCAATGTCCGTTGTCACAACCATACCGGTGTTTGGCACAGACAACGTGGTGGTCTGTCCTTCCCACAACCGTGGAAGTTTCGTGTAGTCATTTCTATCATAACCACCCCACGGTGCAAGTTGAACAAAATAGAACGGAAAATCACCTTGATCCCAGATTTCACGCCATCCATAAATCAGTGCCTTCATCTTCTCAAAGTACATCATCCCATCCCCCATGTTTGACTCACCTTGATACCATAGCGCACCACGTATTGCGAATGGAACAATAGGATAGATCATCTTGTTATAGATTGCGGTTGGACGATTGTGGGGAGTTAAGGGATGCGGATTATTGGGTAATTCAAAAATAGTGCCACCAGTTTCCAATGCCTCACGTGTTTCTGCTATCCAGTCTTCAATTTCACTAATCTTTTCAGGTAAACCCATGCGATAGTTTTTGTCAATATCGCGAATTTCCTCAGAAATGGATAACAGCGCGGGAACAGAATCAAACCCTACGGGTGCTGTCCATGCTTCAATACGTGTACCACCCCAGGACGTGTCAATCAGTCCTATCGGAACATCAAGCTCCTTGTGGACATGTTTGCCGAAGTTGTAGGCGACAGCGGAGAAGTGACGGATTGTATCAGGGGATGTGGGTCGCCACTCCGTATTCACATCTTCTGACGGTAAACCGGAAGATTGCAACGGTATATGGAAGAGACGGATATTCGGGTAATCTGCTGCAGCGATCTCTTCCCGACTGTTGTCTGATTGGTTGACTGTCCACCCCATATTCGACTGTCCAGAACATACCCACACTTCACCAAAAAGTATATTCGTGAAGATAACAGCGTTATTTCCAACGACCTTGAGTGTGTAAGGACCACCTGCCGGTCTGGCTTGTAGTTCAGTTCGCCAGTTACCTTTTTCATCCGCTACCACTGTTTTTGTTTCAATCTCACTGTTGGTGCTTCCGTCTAAAAGCGTCAGTGTAACTTCTGCCTCTGCCTCTGCCCATCCCCAGATGGGTACAGGCATTTCACGTTGTAGTACCATGTTATCACCGAAAATACGGGGTAGTTTTACCTCCGCAAATGCAAAACTGTGTGACATCAATAATGCACTTATCAGAATGATTAAACCTAATTTCATAAGTATCTCCTTTTTTCAGGTAGTTATGTGATTACGCTACCCATTATTTTACCACAAATCTATTTAGGTGTGTGAATATTTTGTCACTCTATTATCTGGATTGTGTCAGTCAATTGCGATTCTGAAATGCGTCAAAAGAGGCATGAAAGAAAACTCAGCGGAAAATAAATAAGTGGGAAACAAAAAAGGCAGGCACCCAATAAAGGATACCTGCCTGTGATTATAGATTAAGACTATAGGTTCAGTGGTCACCGCACGGTGTATCATCGATCATCCAAAATAAGAACATACTCATAATGTGTGGTAGATCGCTCGCCATTCTCACCCCAGTATATATTAATCGCGACCTGATGGTATCCGGCATCATCATGATCAAATGATTTTTGTAACGTCACGGAAGTATTGCCAGATGCGTATTGTCCAGGAACAGAATCACCATTTATAGTGAAATCGACATAATAGAGATCCGATTTTGACACTGTAACCTCAAGCGTATCATACGTAGTGAAACTCCAATTGTTTAAAGATACGCTTGGAGCGGCCTCTACAGAAATAGTAAATGTTTCCGTAGTACTTGTAGATGCTTTCGTGTTTTTATCAAACACCCATACAGTGACGCTTACAGTCCGGTCTCCTACATCCGATGATGTAAGCACTGTTCGCGTTTCCGAGCTGCTGCTACCGCTAGACTCAGGGTAGCCTGATGCTCTATACTTACTATCCACATACAGGTTGACATAATTGTGACCTTCTCTTTCTACACTCACAACAAGCTCCTCACCAACCATGAAATCCATCTTGTTCAATGATATCTGCAACGGATCACAACGATATTTACCCGTATCAGGATCTTTTGAATGTTTATGAGCCAAACTCTTATCACACGCCCGGTGTTGTACACCACACTCCGGACACGTGACCCAGTCATGTTTCTCTTTCCCACCGATCGCTTCCTCACTATCACCCTTTTCATCACACTTTGAACAGTGATAGATGAGCTTGCGATCATGTGACCCTTGCGTGCCCGATGCTGCCCAGCGAGTAATTTTCTTATTATCTTGACCTTCCCAGGTTCCTGTAACGGTCATAGTGCCCTGAATCTGAAAAGGCCACCGAAGACCACCACCCTTGGTAACACTCTCCTTCCACGCATAAGGCGTCAAAACAATCTTACCCTCCGCTGACCACGGATAACTGGCAGCAGCATTCGAAGCTTGCGCCGGCAGACGCTGCGAAAAGACGCCCTCAATTGGTTTGGTTCCATGCCGCCACTTACCTTTGCTCGTTTTAGTGCCTACCTCTATCACTGCATCTGCATATTCTGGGACCGTCGTTCCACGGACGGTAACAGGGGAAAATGTCGCCTGACCGAAACCAAGCCCCGTTGCAGATACGGATATAGTAACACTCACTTCAGGTCCAGCTACCACTGCAAAATTCCTTTCCGCATAAGCATACTGATCAAGGATAATCTCTTTCTCTATCTCAAACGGACCCGAACCTGTTATTGTCGGTATTGCACCGGCAGGCTCAAAATTAATATTATTCGCTTCGGAAAATGTGCCGAAACACAACAACAAAACACTTATGAAAAAGATCGTGTGAAAAAACTTTGTTTGATACATTGTTATTCTCCTCTAAAGTTCAAATCATTCAAATCAATTGGTGGTGGTGGTTTCGAATAGTATCCATCTGGTCTTGGTGGTCGTCTTAAAAGGTGTCTAAACCCCATTTGTGTGTAAAGATCAACTGTTATGCGTGTCTTCATTCTATCAGCACGACTCCGGGCGCCATTTTCTGGAGAACCTGACATACCAAAGGTTGTGGGTAAGGGACCTCTGTATGTGCGCTCTATCTCCGCCATTTTGGCTTCTAACGCTCCAATTTCGGGAGAGTCAGGTATATTCCCTTTTAAAAACGACTTCCGATCAGTGATTCGATCATATTCTTCCCATACATCCGGGGGTGGTCTGAACTCCATAGTCCACAGAACAGAGATGACATACTCACCCTTTTTATGGATCATAGGGTACCCGTTTTCATCAAGAATGAGTTCCCCGGAGGAATCGGGAACCGTCTTCCGATAGTAATACCCTTCGGGTGCAGAGATTTCTCCACGTTCTAACTTCGCAATTGTATCTGCGAGTTCTTCAGGTGAAAGCGATGCCCAATCAATGTCTATACCCGGAACGTTTGTTGTTCGAAGCCGAATCCACTTATTTAATGTCGGATTTTCAAGTTCTACCAAACCGTAATTAGGGATGATCCCAGCACCAGAATTCCTCGGAACAGGAACCGGGTTTTCTACAGGTTGCGGTTTCTCTACCTCAACTTCAGCAATCGGCGGTTGGTCCTTCTTTGCTTTATCAATAATTTCCTGAATGTTACGATCTACCTCTTTTTTCTCTTCTGGTGTGAGAGGTCTGTAGACTATTTCAGGGTCGGTCTCTGTATTCCGTGTTATCAAAAATACAGAGACACCGATGAGTAGTATAATGAGGATAGCGAACCCCCATATCACTTTATTTCTCATGAGGTTTACTCCTTATTATGGTGAAATATCAAAATAATTATACACGTTCATACCCGGTAGGTGCGATATCCTTATCGCACCGGATTTGTACCAATCCGCTTCATTGAAGGTTTTTGCATAGGTCCAGGTGCGATTAGGATATCGCACCTACCAGCCTGGTGTATTATTGATTATGTATAAATAATTCCATAATCTACCATAAATCAAAAAGTTATCCCTTTACTTCGTCGCTTCTGACGAATAGGGTGGTTTGGTTGATG
>VXOP01000299.1 GCA_009839975.1 Candidatus Poribacteria bacterium | reverse complement strand
GGTCCATGCTGGTCAAGAATATTGAAAGCACGATTAAGACGTTTCGGTGAAATACGTCTTGTTTCAAACAGTTCCCGGAAGGCAGAATCAATACTTTTCTTAGGTGGCAGTTCTGGAAATGTATCCCGTAAAAGTTTTTCAAATTCTGCTTCCATCTCATCGTCGCTCATGCCAGCAAATCTATCAAATTCGCGTTGTGCATTCTCATATTGTTCTCTGGCATCTTGCGCTGCTCTGTCAGTCTGTTCCGCGAAGCTATTATCAGGGACACTTGGCTTACCAGTCGGTCCTACTTCTTGCGGTGCAAAGGAACCTCTCCAACCATTCGCTTTGAGTGCTTCCTCTAAACCGGGCGGTGGTGTGCTTCCTCTCGGAGGTGTCCAGTCATCCGGTGGGAGTTCAACATACTTGAGCATCTCAGGTGTAATGAAGGGTGGCACCTCTTCTTGCATCATATCAGGTGTAATCAGCGGAGGTCTCTCATTCAAAACGTTGTAATCATCATCAATGTAGATGACCTCTACACCTTCAGGATGAACACCGTAATGTGTTAGATCCCTTGTTTGTTCGTCTGTGAGATTCCTTCCATAATATGAGGTTGCAAGCCCGTCTCTCTTGACATAGACGCGGCTGCCGTTATAGCGCAGAAAAACGTCGGGATGACTATGCGGGATAAAACCACCTGTATACTCCGGGTCTTCACGCGCAGCAGTGTGAATACGCTGGTGCATTGAAACATTTATATCAATGTATGCTTCTTTATAGGTTTCCCAATCATCCGTAGGTGGAATGTCCAATGAACCTGATCGCCACAGCTCTGGATCATTTTTAACTCTCTCAACATCGAACCGTAGTCCTAATGCTGATCTATAATCGTTCTGATCTAATATGTCATAACCGTTGTCAACAAACATCTGCAGCCATTCTTCACGCGGATATTTTTCATCCATCTCCTGTACGGGTCCATTAGATTGATACTTTTCATCAAAAGTTTCCATGAGTGCTTTGACAGTCTGTGGTCCCTCATAGACATAAGGGGGGTTCCTGGGAAGATCAAAATCAAAATTGATAGTGAAATCTATACTTTTGGATGGCTCAGCCTGTTCACTTTTGAGTTCTTGTGCCTTCGCTACAAGTTGCGCTCGCATCGCTGCGTACATTAATGTTACAAATTCCTCAGGGGCTACCTGTTTCTCCCACTTTGATCGCAACTCAGGTGCCATAAACTTTTCTACTGCGACACCGCTGTCCATCACCATTTTTATTTGTTTGTCCACCCATTTTTCCCATTCAGGTTCTAATTCAGGTGTCAATTCCGCTTTTTTTTCAAGTGCCAATTTTGTTTCTTTTTCATATGTGATGCCCTCATCTGCAACAGTGGGGTTATTCTCCTGAATAGCAGGCGGGGAAACATTCTGCCGAACCCATTCATCCCAAGGGGTAGTCCGACGGTTAGATACAATAAGAACAAAGGCAACAGTCAAAACAGCCAGAATACTAAAAAATATAAAAAACTTCGCAATGAACAACCTCTGACATAATATATTTCTTATAGTTCTTATATTATCGTCAATCTAATTTCGTGATGATTTTTTGTATGGCTAATATGGGGTTTTATGTATTGTATGCAACCAAACTCGAAATCCTGGGGTAAAAAACTGTATACAATTTATCTAACATACTATATAACCATTCATATTGATTATACCAGTCTGTTTTATTTGCAGGGTTTACATTATGCTTTACAAAATATATACGCTTTTCAGATTTCGGCTTTGACCACCATTCTAATTTATTACCAAAAGCTTTTTCTACCTCTTCATCTTGAATTCTTAAAGAATAGAAATTGCGTATCAGATTTTTACCTCTTAAAACCAATGCCGCGCTAATACTCTTACGCTTTATAGTTTGGCTTGCTCTTAGTGAAAAACCTTTTACACCGAACTTTAAGTCATGTCGGCTTGATATATTATCTGATGGTGAATATGTAAATCTGTTTTGGCGATTCACATAGTTATCTAATCCTTTCCAGTATTGAATATTTTGCGACTGTCTTTCAGTTAGTTTTTTGTTTTTATCGGATCTAATTGTTTTTCTATTATCAAGGATTTTATATATATTTGGTGATTCTTGAGACAATATATTGTCAGCAAGGTATAAACTTTTGAAGTAATCAACAAGTGACGATATATCTTCAAAAGTCGGCATAAACTGACCATTTATAGCATTTAAAAACGGCTTTACCTTAATAGAAACTTTATCTGAAAGGTTAAAAATATAACGATTTGCGTCTACCACATTTTTCATACCTTGTATAAAAAATGGTTTATCGCCATCCTCTAGATACCCTTCAATATAAGCGTCAATGTATTCAACAGATTCCTCTGGGTCAGCAAGGCTTTCTATTAAAACTTCATCCCAAGTTCTGAATTGATTAATCATTTCCCACCTCATTGATTTCTTTACACTCTTTCAAATAAGTATTTGCAAGTTTAATATCATCAGTTTGTGAATCTTTAGTACCCCCACACAAAATAATAGCAATACTATTATCTAATATTGTGAAATATATACGATAGCCAGGTCCCAGACTAATTTTAATCTCATATAAATTTTCAGACAATCTTTTTCGGTTTCCAGAATATGTGTTTTTTGTATATTGCAATTTATCAATTTCTTTCTTAATCCTTGACTTAATTTTCTTGTTATTTATTGATTCTAACCATTCTGTAAATGGTTCTTTTCCAGATGCAGTTTTGAATGTTTGTATTAAAAACCCGTCTACATGATTTATTTTCACTTTGGTATTTTACCTGTCTTTATTGTTTTATGCAGCCAAATTTTTATCTATATATACCAAAACCATCTTTTTTGCATTATTTCAGGTTTGATATAGAAGCATCACTCACGCCCGAAATGGTTTCGGTTGAGTGCATTGCAGAGTCTATACGCATCCTGTGCATTATTTACCGCGACTTATCTGCTTTTCTAATTTGTATCTAGAAGCGATTCAAAACGTGCAATCATGTCGTCAATAGATAGGAAACTCCATTCTCCTCGAACTGGATTATTTGCTAACCTCAATGCTTTCAGACCATCAAGTGCCAGTGTTACCGCCCATTGACTATTATTATGCGGAAGCCCGCCTCCATCTATGTGTGTTTGTTCAACACGGTCACCGATGGTACCACGTCTAACTTTTTGATTGCCTTGAAACAATTCTATAATCAGCTCTGCTGCTATAGATTTATCAAGTATTTCATCTTTATATTTATACATTATAGAGTTCCTTTTAGGGAAAATCCCAATGTTGCACAGTATCAGCATCAAACGGACGAAAAAACGAACAAAAAACCATACTTCGGCACCTGACAATCACGATACCAATTGGTATAATACGGGTGGAATTTTGATGGTGTCCGAAAGGTGATCTAACTTGAATTTAGCTTCGTCATCATTCAATGAAAATCCAAGTTGTTTCTCAATTACAGACTTCAAACTTTCAATATATGATTGCAA
>VXOP01000295.1 GCA_009839975.1 Candidatus Poribacteria bacterium | reverse complement strand
CCAACTGCGTTCAAAACCAATTTTAAAAGTTACCCAAAAAACCAAAAAAGTTACCATTTGGTAACTTTTTAAGGAGGAACAAACAATGAATTTTCAACCCATGAAACTTGAGGAAAAACACAAAGAATTCGCAGTCAAATGCTACGCACAGTTCATGACAAGAACCCAAGTCACCAAGGCATTCATGGAAGAATTTGTAACCGATATAACCACCGCATACATCCAAACATCCAAATCAAAAATGCCTCAGGCATTATTAGAAGAATTAATGATGGAAACAGCACAAGAAACACCCAAACACGCAGCTTACAGAACAGAAAAACAGAAATTACAGACGTTCAAAAGTGGCAGCGACAAATTTGATAAGGTTAGAGAACACTATACAAAACTAAAATCCAACCTCTCAGACCGTCTCCGCAGACTGAACATCACACATTGCCAATTCCCAGAAAAATACCGAGACCTATTCAATCAAACACGGAAAGAATACTTCGTAAGTTACCGCACCGAAAACTTACAAAACTCTGAAAACGTTATCCTGGAATTAGAAACACTCTACGGCTACGTCAAACAACATATCTTTCAAGAAGTAAATTCGAAAGAAGCAATGAAACACGTAAACTTAGCACATAATATTCTCAAAACCATTGCAACATACAACACCATCAACGCAAAGCAAGAAATCATAGATGTCACACCGCAAAAGCAATTAACAGAAAAATAGGAGGAAATATCCACTTTCTTGACTTTTATAACTTGACTTTTCAAACTATATGGTGTATAAATCTATAATGTTGAGTGGACACTTTTAATCGCACCAATTTGGAATTAAGCACCATATTGACTGCTTTTATGATAACATAACGTAAAACCGCAACAATCCTATAACCAAAGGACAAAACACATTGAAAGAAAAAGATCATCTACCACTCGCAGCACTTTTACACGACATCGGTAAATTTCGACAACGCGCCATCGACCGCTACAAACCACATCAAGAACATAGTTTTGAATTTGTCAATTCAGATTTTGCTGAATTTTTCTCACCTTGTGGAGATATTTTCGAAAACGCTATCCTACATCATCATCCTGAACGCCACCTCGGATGTTCCCCACATCAACTTGAGCATCTTATAGAAAAACAGGTGATATTGGCAGACCGACTCTCCGTCACCGAACGCGAAGACGAGGAGAGAGAAGCAGAAGATTTTGTTAAATCCACGCTTATTTCACCACTTTCACGCCTATTAGGTGCTGATAAGGATAAGGAATTCTGCTATAAACTCACGACACTCAACTTTAACCGAGACACCATCATCCCATCAGAAACAGCAGAGGTAGATGAAACAGATTATGCAAATTTGTGGAAGGAATTTCTCGGTGAGTTCCGTAAAGCCACAGACGGTAAAACCTACGAACCAAGATATTATCAGACGATTGTCGCACTGCTCCATAAATATACCTCCCGCATGCCGTCTGCAACATCGTGGGGAGTCAGAGATGAGAAAACGGTGCCGGATATCTCACTTTATGACCATCTCCGCACAACCGCAGCAATCGCAGCATGCATCGGACGCGAACTCTCTGAAACAGAAGTTGACGAGGAACTCAAAATACTAGCGGATAAAAAAGAAGATAAAAAAGAATCGGCTCGCAATATATGTGCACTTATCAAAGGCGATATCTCCGGCATACAAAACTTTCTATATCACATCCAATCCGATGGAGCATCAAACCAATTGCGCGGCCGTTCCTTTTACCTCCAACTGCTCACGGAAGCGATTGCAAACTGGGTGCTAAAACAATTTGATTTACCCATCACAAACCTACTACTCGCCAGTGGTGGACACTTCTATATCCTCGCTCCCTATACCAAAGCAAAAGATGAGCTGGACACTCTCCGCCAAAGAATATCCCAGAAGTTATGGAAACTCCATAGAGGGGACATCTCTTGTATTTTAGCAGACATATCCATAAAAGCACGTGATTTTAAAGCGGAGAACTTTTCTAACAAATGGCGTGAAGTATCAGAAAAAATTCAGCAGCGGAAACAGCAGAAATGGTCAGAAATGGACGCGCAGCAAATGTTTGAAAACCTCTTTGAACCAGATCAAAACAGAGCAGTTGGTGACTCAGACGAAAACGAAAAAGACTACTGGAAGTTTGATGAACTCGGCAAGCAATTGCGGAATGCAACGTATATGATTGCGTTTGAAGTAGCGGACGAATCTACCAACTCAGAAGAACTAACTTGGAACGATGCAATTATAACGTTTGGTTTGGATATACACATCTGTGAAGATACTAATGAAAGACCCGAATCTGAACATGCTAAACACGCTATTGTCTATCGCTTTGCAGAAACAGACTTTCTCACAGGTATTGAAAAATACCAGTGGGATGGCATTTCCGAAAGTTACGATTTCCGAATTTTCAAACCGGTCATTGCCAGAAGGCACGACACCGAAGACCTTGAAAAAATCGCGGATTACAATTACCTTGCTGAAGCATCAGAAGGCGTTCACTGGCTCGGCGCGTTGCGGATGGATGTTGATAATCTCGGCACCGTCTTCAAAGAAAAACTCAAAAACGCGACTATCTCACGGCATGCAACCTTAAGCAGAGAACTACGACTCTTTTTTGAGGGATACGTGCCGCAGCTTTGTAAAGAACATAACAAGAGTAGCAAAAAAGAGATACTTGAACTTATCTACGCTGGCGGTGATGACCTATTCCTTGTCGGTGGATGGAGTGCACTACCAGAAATCGCACAAAAAATCCGATCTGAATTTCATCACTTTGTCACAGGAAACCATGTCACGCTTTCAGGTGGTATTGCCATTGAACACATGAAGTTTCCACTCTATCAATTTGCAGAACGGAGTGGTAATGCGGAGACAGCTGCCAAAAGTCTTGACAAAAAGAACGCCATCACTTTTTTACAACAACCGATGAAGTGGAAAGAGTTTGCAGAGGTGAATGAATGGCATGACAAGTTTGTGGATGCCTTAACTGGTCAACCCCAACTACCTCGCGACATCCTCACCCGTCTTGGTCAGATATATAAGGATGAAAAAAGGTGGGCCTGGCGTTCACTCTACTACTTCCATCGCTTACAAGAGAGATACAAATCTGACGAACAGAGAAATTTTCTACGTGACCTAAAACAGGAACTTAACCACCAAGATTCCGCTCAATTTAGAGAGGAATTAATCCATGTTATTACCAGATGGACAGCATTACGCATTAGAAAATCGTAGGTCGGGGTAGAGCAGTAACGCAACCCGACTACACAGAAACAGAAGGAGATACAGATGCCTACAGGAAAAATTAAAACCCTACTGAAAGGTTTTGGCTTTATACAGCCAGACGAAGGGGGTAAAGATGTCCACTTCACACGTAGTGTCCTAAAAAATGCTCAGTTTGATGAACTTGTAGAGGGACAGCACGTTACCGCATATACCATTACACAGGGTGATAAGGGACCAACTGCCAGTAGCGTTGAAGTAGAAGTAGTTG
>VXOP01000176.1 GCA_009839975.1 Candidatus Poribacteria bacterium | reverse complement strand
TACCTATAGTGTGCAAAAACTTAGCGAATTAGGTGCTTATGGTGTCAATTTACACGACAACGATCTCGTTCCGTTTGAAGCTTCTGCACAAGAACGTGATGCAATTGTCAGTGAATTCAAGCAGGCTCTTTCTGATCACAATATGAAAGTGCCGATGGCGACTACCAACCTATTCTATCACCCCGTATTTAAAGATGGTGCTTTTACCTCTAATGATCCGAAAGTTAGAGCGTTTGCTATTCAGAAGACCTTAAACGCGATAGATCTCGGTGTGGAACTTGGGGCAAAGGTCTATGTATTCTGGGGTGGCCGTGAAGGCGCGGAGGTTGATGCTGCGAAAGATGGTCCGGATACAGTGAAATGGAATCGTGAGGCGATGAATTTCTTCACGCACTATGTCAAAGATCAAGACTACGATCTTAAGTTTGCGTTAGAAGCGAAACCGAATGAACCCCGCGGTGACATCTATTTACCCACGACTGGACACATGTTGCATTTTATTGAGACGCTTGATCATCCCGAAATGGTTGGTGTTAACCCAGAATTCGCGCATGAAACGATGGCTGGATTGAGTTTTTTGCATGGTGTTGCACAGGCGTATGAGGCGGGTAAACTCTTTCACATAGATCTCAACGACCAGAAGATGAGTAGATTTGATCAGGACTTACGATTCGGTTCTGAGAACATTAAGAGTGCATTTTTCCTCGTCAAGTTTCTTGAAGATGTCAGTTGGGATGGTAACAGACACTTTGACGCACATGCGTACCGAACAGAAGATGAACAAGGCGTTTGGGACTTCGCAGCGGGATGTATGCGCAGTTATCTGATACTAAAGGAGAAAGCAGATAGGTTCAATGAAGATGCTGAGATCCAGGGAATCATTTCTGAACTGCGTGCACGTGATCCTGAACTTGAGACACTCATGGCGAAGTATAGTAGAGATAGTTTAGAAAAATTAAGAAAAATAGATTTTCAACCGGACACGATTGCCAAGAAAGGTCTTGGATACGAAAAGTTAGATCAACTCACATTTGAAATTCTGACTGGCGTTAGATAGGCCAATGATCTTTCTGCCATTTCTTTATTGTGAAACCTAAATAATCATGACACTTCTTGACATTACGGGCGGGGAAACCCCGCCCCTACGAACCGATATTGTTTAGCGGATAAGTGTAAATTACATTCTCTGTTTACTATAGTATGTTGGAGCATTCCAGATGAGTACACTGATTATTGCTGTTCTAAGTTTCATCGGTTTCATTGTTGCTTACAATACTTATGGTAAGTGGTTAGCAAGGAAGATTTTCGGTTTAGATCCTGAAGCGAAAGTACCGAGTCAAGAGTTGAAAGATGGTGTTGATTATGTCCCTACCAAGAAAGAGATAATCTTCGGTCATCATTTCACGAGCATTGCTGGAACGGGTCCTATTGTAGGTCCTGCGATTGCTGTTTTCTGGGGTTGGTTACCTGCCCTTCTCTGGGTAGTACTGGGTTCTGTTTTTATCGGTGCTGTTCATGATTTCGGTGCTCTTGTCGTTTCGCTTCGCAATCGGGGACAAAGTGTAGGTGAAGTTGCGGGTAGAATGATTGGTCCGCGTGCGAAATTCCTATTTCTGATCGTCCTCTTTATAGGGTTGACGATTGTCCTCGCTATTTTTGGCTTAGTCATCGCTTTAATTTTCTCAATCTATCCTGAATCCGTTCTATCTGTTTGGATTGAAATTCCCCTTGCTGTTGCCATCGGCATCTGGATTTATCGTCGTGGGGGTAATATTCTTATTCCTTCCATCATTGCGCTTGGCATAATGTATATTGCAATAGTTGTTGGTGCTTATGTTTTGCCGATAGACTTAAATAAATGGTTTGGAATTAAACTCTTCAGTTCTTCCTTTATGAACGTAGTGGTAATATGGACGTTAGTGCTGTTCGTTTACTGTTTCATTGCATCTGTTCTTCCTGTTTGGACACTTCTACAACCTCGTGATTTTATTAACAGTCATCAATTGGTTTTAGCACTTGCCTTATTGGTGCTTGGACTTGCAGTAGCAGGATTTACTGGAAAAGCAGACCTTTTCTCTTCTGCACCAGCAATAGCGAAAGATATTCCACCTGATGCGCCACCGATTTGGCCCTTCCTATTCATAACAATTGCTTGCGGTGCAGTGAGCGGTTTTCACTGTATGGTGAGTTCGGGTACTTCAAGTAAACAGGTGGCTTCAGAAGAAGATGCACAATACGTTGGATACGGTGCGATGCTTCTTGAGGGTGGACTTGCTGTTGTTGTGATTATTGCATGTTGTGCGGGGATAGGTATGGGTATTTTTACTCGCACACCAGACCTTGCAAGTGCAGGGGGTTATAGGTTCCAACCTGTACTGATGGAAGGCAGTTCAGAAGCAGTAGCAAAGCACGAGGCATGGCGAGACAGATATGCGACTACATCTACGCAGAATAACGAAGATGGCACTACATCTGTTGTTGGTGGTTGGGAAAGTCATACTTTGGGTAAGAAGGTCGGTGCATTTGTTGAGGGTGGTGGTAATTTCCTTGCAGCACTCGGTATTCCGTTGAAAATGGGAATAGCAATTATGGCGGTGCTTGTGGCAAGTTTTGCTGCTACAACTCTGGATACTGCTACCAGATTACAACGTTATGTGATAGATGAACTCGCGCAGACTGTTAACTTTAAACCTTTGATGAACCGCTACACTGCGACTGCGTTTGCTCTTATCCTTGCTGCTGCTGTTGCCCTTTTTCAGGGACCGCGCGGACCGGGTAGTGGTGGATTGACGCTTTGGCCCCTATTCGGTGCAACAAATCAACTGCTTGCTGGTTTAGCGTTTATGGTGATAGTCTTCTATCTTATACGTCGGAATAAACCTATCTGGTTTGCCTTCCTTCCGATGGTTGTTATGCTCCTTATGCCTGCTTGGGCAATGTTACACCAGATGTTCAATCCTGAAACTGGCTGGCTGTTTGAGGGTAAATATCTGCTTTTTGTTTTCGGCTTGGTTGTTGAGGGATTGCAGTTTTGGATGATTGCTGAAGGTGTCATTGCATGGCGAAATGCTCGCGGGAATTATCCCGAACTCCCACCTTTAGAGACAATACCTGCTGATTAATGGTTTAAGATGTAAAATATGCTCTTAAAAGCAATACCTTTGAAAAAAAATAGATTTTCTGTTAAATTGTGTGTTGCAAGCACAATAAGCGTCAATTTAATGAAATTAATCTGTTATTGGCGTGTTTTTTAGTCCCGTAGGGACTAAAGAAATGGTTGTCAATCCTGTTCTATAAACATATCGTCCCTACGGGACTATCTATACACTTGCCGCCCTGCTGGGGCTTGATTTCGTTTAAACACAGTTTCTATACACCTGCCGCCCCGCTGGGGGCTACCGTTGTGATAAATAATACATTCTTGTTGTGTACAACACTACTGGAAACCTCTACATTTCCAAAAACATTTGAAAAGTGTAAAAATGCAATGTATAATATACATCAAGCTGAAAATAAATGTGTTGATACT
>VXOP01000193.1 GCA_009839975.1 Candidatus Poribacteria bacterium | reverse complement strand
CCGGAAGATATGGACAGCGTTAAAGTTCAAGCTGGAAGACTTTTTATACAAGAAATCCAGGGACTTATCCAAGCTGGAACAGATTTTATTGTAGAGGTGATGCTTGCAGGTAAAGGATTTGCACGAACTATCTCTCAATTAAAAAGTGCTGGTTACACGGTTTCTATTGTCTTTATTTTTCTCAAATCGGCTGAGACAAGTGTTGCACGGGTGCGTAATCGCGTACAGGGGGTGGACACCATGTGCCAACGGAAGATGTTATCCGTCGGTTTTATAGGAGTAAGTACAACTTCTGGTATACCTATAGAAATTTAGTTGATAGATGGAGTCTGTTCTATAATTCTACGGAACACTTTCAAGAAGTTGCTTCAGGTGAGGGGAACGAAGTTAAGGTACTAAACGAAACTTTCTTTGAGATTTTTATGAAAGACATTCGAAATGGAGGTGCATAATGCGTAACGACAAATTAAGCCTCGAAGCCCATGAATGGGCGAGAGAGATGCTGCGGATTGGAAACCGTGCTGTCAAAAGGGCACAAGAGGAAAACCGCAAAAAAGGAATCCCGAATGTGTATGATATTAACGGACATCGTTACTACGAACTTCCGAACGGTGAACTGACGACGGAAGATCCGTATCCGTTATCAAAAGAAGAGGAGAGATAATGGCAAATCAACCCTTACCTACAATTCCTCGAAGACGTTTAGGTAGAACAGAATTGAGTATTCCTGTTGTCCCATTCGGTACACAAGGATTTGGGAACAACTTCGGTTTTGTATCGGATGAAGATGCAATTCATTTAATCAAACACTCGATCTCAATTGGCGCGAATCATTTTGATTGTGCCCGTTGTTACGGAGATTCTTTACGCAAACTCGGTCTGGCGATGAAAGAGATCCCGCGCGAAGATGTGATAATTACCGCAAGACTCTGTTGTCATTCAGCAGCGGAATGGGGTGGGTATGGACAAGGAAGACCCGACTATTCTGCTGACCGTGCTATTGCTGACCTGGAAGATCAATTGAGAATACTCAACATTGATTATTTGGATGGTATGTTAATACATGATCCTGGTGAAATTGACCCGACACTCGAAAAGGGTGGCACCCTTGAGGGGTTACTCAAGTGTAAGGAACGCGGACTTGTTAACTTCGTAGGCTACGGCATGCCTCCGCATGATTTCCATCTGAAGACTATCGCAACGGGTGATGTGGATCTGCTCTTATGTTTCAATGATTACAACCTTATCAGACAATCGGTGAAGGATACTATCTTACCTGCCGCAGCAGCAGCAGATGTCGGTGTGATGAATGGATGGTCTATCTTACGGGGTATCCTCACAGGTGTTGATCTGGATGCTGAAATTGAACGCGGACGTTGGAGAAAAGAGGGAGATGTTGCGGCATCATACCCAATCTGGCAGTGGTGTGTTGAAGAAGGTATCAGTCTACTTCAGCTGGCACTCCAGTTCTGTCTTAAGGAGGAGCGGATACACGGGAACAACATCGGAAGCCTTAATATTGAACAGTTAGAGGCGAATGTTCGGGCAGCGAGTACGCCATTACCAGATGAAGTATGGGAAAAATACGAGGAAAAGTTTGGATCACAGACCTGATTTCTCTAAGAATTTATGGGTTGCGCGTGGTAGCGGATACTTTGATACTTCCGTCACGCCAACCCATTTTGCATCTATTGGACCCTCAAGCACGACCTCACCCGAATCATAATCACACTTGAACACATCCACAACTATTTTAAAGTGCGTAAATGCGTGTTTCACGCGTGTAAGGTGTTGCAGGTTTGAAACAGATACGTTAACAGTTTCATTGATGATGCGGAAGCAGCCCTTTTCTGAAGTCTCATCTTCTGTTAGACGTCCGTTTGGAAATTCCCAGAGTCCTCCTAATAAACCCTCAAGTGGACGTTGGATAAGCAATACCTTAGATTCTCTGTAGATTACGGCAGCTGCCATCTGATGTTCCGGTATTGCTTTTGTTGTGTGTCTTTTCGGATATTCACTCTGACTGTTGTTGTGGAATACTTTGCAATACATTTTGACGGGACATACGAGACACGTTGGGGATTGTGGTCGGCAGATAGTAGCACCTAATTCCATCATCGCTTGATTAAAAAGTCCGGGTCGCTGTCTATCCAATATTTCGTCTGCATGCTGTTGAAAAACTTTGGTAGATGCAGTATCGTTAACAGGTGTTTCGAGTTGGTGGAGTCTTGACAATACGCGTTTTATGTTGCCATCAACAGCTGCGTAAGGTTGATCGTAAGCGATGCTTAGGACTGCGGCAGCACTGTAGTCCCCTACACCTGGTAACTTCCTGAACGCATCATATTCTTTAGGGATTTCTCCATCAAACTCTGTCATAACAGTGATGGCTGCTCTGTGTAGGTTTCTTGCCCTGGCGTAATATCCTAAACCTTCCCACACCTTTAGCACATCTTGAAGTGGTGCATCTGCAAGTTGTTGCACATTTGGGAACCGTTCGATGAATTTCTGATAGTAGTCAATGACTTTAATTACCTGTGTCTGCTGTAGCATTACCTCTGAAACCCAGATTAGGTAAGGATCCTGAACACCTCGCCAAGGCAGTTTCCGTTGATGTTCCTCAAACCATGTTAGCAGCGACTCTTGGAAATCTGTTTTTGATTCTGATAGATGTCTTTTCTTCATAATCAGCTTTGGTAACTATAGGTCTACTGCCACCCGAAAACCCACGTTATGTACTGCGCGTGTTGGTTCATAAGATGCTCGATTTGCACACCTTGCAGCAAACTCTCCCCGTGGAAGCCATGAACCGCCACGTATGACTTTTCTTCTACCTTCAGCTGCTCCCATGGGGTTATCCGAATCAGAATATTTATAGGTATCAATATGAAACCAATCGTTACACCAATCGTAAGCGTTTCCTGCCATATCGTAGCAACCGAAAGGACTTATTCCATCAGGGTAACTCCCAACAGGTGTTAGTTTTTTCAACCGAGATTCAGCAGTATTTGTCTTGCTTGCATCCCATTCGTTTCCCCAGGGGTATTCTCTACCATCGGTGCCACGCGCAGCTTTCTCCCATTCTGCTTCCGTTGGCAAGCGATAGTCTTTACCCGTGAGATGGCTTAGCCATTCAGAGAAATTGGTTGCATCATACCAACTCACACCGACGACAGGACACTCTTTACCATTAAACCGTTCATCATTCCAGAATAGTGGATGCCGATAATTTGTCTCTTCAACAAACAACGCGTATTGTGAATTGGTAACATGGAATTTACCGATTGCATAAGCATCCAAAGTGACACTTCGTTGTGGTTCTTCAGGATCAGTTTTTCTCAAACCAGTTGGATAAGTCCCCATTGTAAAGGGGCCTTCAGGAATGGGGATTAGGGTGTAATTGATGGGTTCTATGAGCATGTTAAATTGCAGTCTTCAGTTAGGTAGAATGTGTAATTTACACCATTATAGCATTACTTCGGGATATTATCAATTGTGTTGTCGGTTTATCGTGCTGAAGGGACAGAGCAATGC
>VXOP01000232.1 GCA_009839975.1 Candidatus Poribacteria bacterium | reverse complement strand
CATCTTATGTGCCTCCTGCAAACCGTTATAAAATCTCTATATCTATTAAGACAATTGGGTTACATTCGGTTTGCATCTATTTTTACTCTTAGCATAAAAACTTAAGTATATTACGAGTTGTCCACAGTGTATTTTATACAAACTATTGAAACTTTTCTATACATATACTTTTTCCATATCTTCACAGATGTGTCAAAAGCGTTGTAATACTATACGATTTAAACCTTTACAAGTTTCAAATTTTGATATGAATTACGTTTAGCATAGCAAGAACTATGCCATTTTCTGGGAAATTACAGTAAAATCGCTTGATTGCTTGCAGCGCAATGCTGATGAATTCTGTTGCTGAACGGTATAGGCTATAACTGGTTTTTTAGATAGGTGGCTTATTTTCGTCTGTAGCGAAAAAGTGATCTCTCTCAATTTTCTATGATCTGAATTCCCAAAATTTGGAATAAATATGGAACAATGTGTCAAAATTGAGACACTTTACATTATAAAGCGTCAATTTAAGAAGATAAATCCAATCTTATAATTTTAGTCCCGTAGGGACGAAATGTGTAGAATAAAGCAATACCATAAACATATCGTCCCTACGGGACTAAAAAGGAATAACATAACGTTTTTCTATAAACATATCGTCCCTACGGGACTAAAGACATACCAATACCAATTTATTTCCTTAATTGACGTTTATTGTGCGATAAGGATATCGCACCTACCGGCCTGGGTATAATTGGAAGATAGTACTTACAGAAGTCAACAGAGAAATTCGGCAACGATGGGTGGAACTAAGTGTGAGATGGATTCCCCGTTTTCTACGCGTCTTCGGACATCTGTAGAGGAGATTTCAGCATAGTCATCAGGAAGTAACAGGTAATCTACATGCTGACGATATGCTTGTATTGATGTTTGTGAGAGAAATCGTTGGATTGCACTAATGTCTGCTTCTTCACGATTGGCAGCGATCAACCTACATTGGGAAAATAGATGTTGTAATTCCTCATGCAGATTCTTATAGTATTTTGAATCAAATATCCTTACTAAAGTGTCATAGCCGACAATAAATGAGAAATCTGTTTGAGGAGGGTAGATTGATTTCAAGGCGGATACTTTGTCTATATACCGACCATGACTGGACACACCGATAGAGATATTAAGTTGTGTCTCCGCGTATAATTTGAGTATGAGCATCCTTCCTGCTAATGGCAAGCCATATACATCTTTATCAACATTGGACTTGGCAAGAAGCAGAAGGATTTCATCCAGATGGTATTGCTTACGTGCTTCTTCTACCAATTTGATGTGTGCTATCGTTAGAGGATTAAATGAACCTGAAAAGATACCGAGATGCTTCCCTGATTGAGATATTGGATTTGAAGTCCTGTGAAGTATTACAATCCGTGGAGATAATGTTGTGTCTAAACTATTGATGGTTTCTGTGTATTCGTCGAATTCAGAATAGGCATCAAATACTGGGTGGATCTTCTTTTTATGAAATGACTTTTTATGGAGAGGATTCATGATTCATCTTTTTTCACTTCTTCCCAAATTGCGTCGAGTGTGGCGAGGGATTGTTCAGAAATGTTCTTACCCTGTTTTTCCAGTATTTTCTCCATTCTTTTAAACCGTTGTATGAATTTTCGGTTGGACTTTCGCAATGTTTCCTCAGCCTGCAGTTCTACAAATCGGCACAAATTCACGATAGCAAAGAGGAGGTCTCCAATCTCCATTTCAATTTCGGCTTGCTTATTTCTCTTGAGACTTTCTTTTACCTCTGCTAATTCCTCTTCAACCTTACTGATGACGTCTTGAATGTCATCCCAGTCGAAACCGACTCTTGCAGCGCGTTTTTGTATTTTTTGTCCTCTAAGTAGAGCAGGTAATGCGATTGGAATGCCATCCAGTACCGATTCTCTATCCTCGTAACCTGCTTCTTCCTTCTTAATAGCTTCCCAGTTTTTGACAACATCATCCGAATTCTCAACATTGACATCCCCGAAAACATGCGGGTGTCTTCTGATGAGTTTTTCAGTTAATGTATCAATGACATCATAAATGTCAAAATCTCTATTTTCAGCTGCGATTTGTGCTTGTAGCATTATATTCAGCAATAGATCGCCGAGCTCTTCTTTTAGCTTATCAGGCTGTGCCGAATCGATAGCTTCAACAGTTTCATAGGTCTCCTCAATAAGCGTAGATTTTAAGGATGTATGTGTCTGTTCCCTATCCCAAGGACATCCGTTCTCACCTCTTAAGGTTGCTATGACTTCTACGAGTGATTTGAAAAGTTCTTCTTGCATAATATGTCAACCGATGTACTGCGTATACCATTTCTAATTGATAATGTCACTCTTTTGTAGCATAAACTTCCCCATTCTGTCAGACGTGTGCCGTTCCCCGCTTCATTTCTAAACAGCCAGTTATGAGAGAAAATTTAATAGAAATGGTATTATATATTACATCCGTTACTACTCACTGTCGGTGTCTTGCAGGTTTTCCAGAAGGATTATCAATTGACCCAGTTGGTAGCGTAACAACATTGTGTAAATTTGCATCAGCAGTGTAACTTGTGCTTCAGTTGTGAGTTCGCTTAATTGGATGACTTGTATGAATTTCTCTGTTCTTTTTCGAATTTCTTCAGATTTCTCTATATCAATTGGCTCTTGTTGCTGTTGACTCTCTTTGATAAACTGCCAGATTCTATCTTGTATTTCTAACATGTAGTTCTTTGTCATTGCCGCGCGTGCTTTCTTTGCAGATTCAACCCAGATAGAATTCGCTTTCCAATTCAGCATGAATGCGATACTATTGATTGCCACATCTCTGGCAGATTCCTCTCCTGATAGGAGTTCTTCTAAGTTCGTTAACCCCTCTGCTTCAGCTGAGAAAGTTCTGACTCGTGTAAAGTCCTTCAGGTTCGTTAACACAACTTCGTTATCAGAGATAAGATGCCAAAAACTGGCACTTGTTGAAAGAAGGACATCAACTTGTTTGTTAATTGTTTCTGACATATCAGCGCGAAGACAATAATTGTGGATACTGTGCAATTTACCTCTGAATAGTTGCAGTCCATTTGCAGTCTGAAATTCATTCAGACTTGCAACCTGTGGTAGTAGGTTCTGTCGGATCATATTAAGAAGTTCATTTATTGCATTTGGTGCAGCATTCATAAGCAGAAACCTTTACAGAAATCTATGCTATATGATAACAGAAATATTGGCTGATATCAATGCAAAAACATAATTGATTCGTACCGTTGATTTAACTTGTTGAAAATCTGTTTATGGATTATTAGAGTAACTCAATTTGAGTGATTTTCACGGCTTCTTTCGTTTTTTGCCCGTTTTGACTGAAATTTTAGAAAAAATTCACTTTTTTTCGTTTTTTCGTCATTTTATGCACCCTTTTGAGTAAAAAATGTGTCTTAAGCTTTAGAAGAGCAAAAATGCAATCAAATGATGAAGATTTTTTTCTTCACTTGCACCTTTTTAGGTCGAAACCTGTGTCTTTAATTATAGAGGGTATATGAGTGATTTTCATGGATT